>DATKHW010000814.1:0-3534 GCA_035546275.1 Gemmataceae bacterium | reverse complement strand
ATTGGTCCGCGCCCTACGGCAACTCCAGCACCTCTTTTAGGCAATCGCCGATCTGCTGCATGGCTGGATTGGATAAGTAGCCGATCGTCTGGTCGATCACTGCGGGATCGGCCGTCAGCAGATTCATGCACGAAGCGACGGACACATGCAGCAGGCCCGAGCCCGTCTCCTGAACTGGATCGAGCACGACCTCCGTGCCGGGGATGCGGTGAGCCGTGCTCGTGATCTGCACGAGTACGGTGTCGTCGATGACCCCGTTCAGGAAATCGGCCTGCACCACGACCGCCGGGCGGAACTTGGTGCCGGTGCGGTCACTGTAGGGCCAATCCACGAGAACCACGTCGCCACGCTTCATGTCTTCTTCCGGTACTGTTCGTAGGCGTCGAGGGTGGGATCGTCCCAGCCCGCGCGCTTCGTGGCGCCGTCGAGCATGGTCCGCATGCGCTCGTACATGTCGGCCCGCACCAGGACGTAGGTTTCGTTGGTGCGCGGATCCCGAAGCCTGGCGAGTTCCGCTTTCTCCAGCTCGCGCTGCTGTTCTTCCGTCAGGTCGATCATGGCCGTCTCCTTTTCCGCATCGCATCGTCCGCCAGGTTTTCCAGCAATGCGTGCAAGAGCCAACAGGGGGCAGCATCGGAAAAGGCAGCAGAAATGGTTGTTTTTGCAAGATCACTTCTCCACAAAGTCCGGCAGCCGCCGGTCCAGCGCAACGGCGACCTGCTCCATCAACTCGCTGCGAGCCTCCACCTTCCCGGCCTCCAGGCCCGCGACCACTTCCCGCGGCACGCCGACCTTCTCGGCCAGCGCCGTGGGCGTCAGCCCCGCCTCCAGCCGCATGGCCCGAATCCGTCCGCCGATCCGCCGGGCGCGCTCGGCCGCCCGATCCGCCAGGTGGGCGCGGAATTCCAGGTCGGCGACCGAGCGGATGCGGTCCCAAGGGATCTCAAGGACGGCGGCGCCGTGAACTTTCCCGCGCAACCCTGTAGAATGTCCCAGGAGGCGATTCGATCATGACCCAAGTCGATGCGATCTACGAAAACGGCGTGTTCAAGCCGCTGCAAGACGTTGGGCTGCCCGACAATCAGCGGGTTCGGCTCAGCATCCAGCCGCTCGAGGCCGCCGATGTGCGGGCCTGGCTCGCGAGAGTACAGCAACGGCGACAGCGCATCATCGCCGAGCGCGGCTACTTCCCCGACAGCGCTCCGGACATCGCCGAGGACCGGAGGCGATGAGCGACATCGTGGTCGATAGCAGCGTCGTCGCCAAGTGGATCTTGCCGGAACCGGATTCGGCCCACGCCGACCGGTTGATCGACGAGGTCGCGCTCAAAGGGGAACGGCTCATCGTTCTCGATCTGGCCTTCGTTGAAGTCACCAATGCCATCTGGAAACGGCATCACCGGGGTCTGGCCACGCTGGACGAATCGCGCGGGTCCCTGGACGATCTTTTGCAAATTCCTGTCCATATCGAGCCGGCCAATCGGCTCCTCAAACCGGCCCTGGAAATCGCCGCAAAACATCATCGTGCCGTCTACGATGCCTTGTTCGTCGCCCTCTGCCAGGACCTGGGATTGCAGGGCGTCACAGCGGATGAACCGCTCTATAACGCGGTCCACACCGACTTCCCTCAAGTCATTCTGCTGCGGAACTGGTAGGGAGAACAAAGGGACCGGGAGTCGATTGCCCTGTTACAGACTATTGTTATCTTGTAATTCCGCTCCACTCCTCCACAAAATCCCGCAGCCGCCGGCCCAGCGCGACGGCGACCTGCTCCATCAACTCGCTCCGAGGCTCCACTTTCCCGGCCTCCAGGCCCGCGACCACTTCCCGCGGCACGCCGACCATCTCGGCCAGCGCCGCCGGCGTCAGCCCCGCCTCCAGGCGCATCGCCCGAATCCGTCCGCCGATCCGCCGGGCGCGCTCGGCCGCCCGATCCGCCAGGTGGGCGCGGAATTCCGGGTCGGCGACCGAGCGGATGCGGTCCCAAGGGATCTCCAGCACGGCGGCGCCCGCCGGCACTTCGAGAACGTCGCCCGTCTCGCCGATCCGCAATTTCCTCCATTCGGGCGGCGTCAAGGTCGTTGAGCCGTCGGCCGCGCGGCCCGCCGCCGGCAGGATCGACTCCACGGCGGCGAGGAAATGATCGCCGTTCTTGAACGTCGCGTCGAGCATCCCCTGCCGGTCTACGTAGCGAGCGGACGCGAACCGCATGGCCGCCCGGTCCCAGTTCTTCGTCAATTTCTCTCCGGTTAGGGGTTAAGGGCAGAGACGACAAGGCGATGATAAACGGGAACTGCTTCTGCAGATTCTTGACCAGCTTGTCATCCGCCGTAATGAACGGACACCCCTCGCGCTCCGCCAGCGCCACATAGACGCAG
This sequence comes from Gemmataceae bacterium, assembly GCA_035546275.1. GTDB lineage: Bacteria > Planctomycetota > Planctomycetia > Gemmatales > Gemmataceae > UBA4732. The sequence goes on along the minus strand of DATKHW010000814.1, from coordinate 1,157 downwards.
TCGTAGGCGCCGATCCTGGCCTGCGACGAAAGGGCGTAGGCGCGCCCCAACAGCGGGACCGACGGAAACGGCAAGGGCAACGTCTGCGAAATGTCGAGCAGCGCCCGCGCGCCCTCCGCGGGGGTGATGCGGCGCTGGCGCTCCGCCCTCGTCAGGGAGTGGACGACTTCGACCGGGAAAAAGTCCGGCGCGATGAGTTCATAGACGCTGTTGCGGTAGTCGTCCCGAAGTCGGCGCGCCTTGATGGTGTCCGCCTCGATGATCGCCCACTTGAACGCGACCGAGGAATCGAGTACGTACCTCATTCATCCTCGCCGTCGCGCAAGGCCCGGATCGCCGGGACGCCGATGTCGAGAAGGCCCTCTCGCCGGTAAATCTCCTCACTCAGGCGGTCCATGTCCTCGCAGGCGCGGCGCATGGCTTCCGGGTCGCGGACGCCCCTGGCGGCCAAGTCCAAGGCGCGCTGGAGTTCGGCCAGCAACTCGGATGGAATGCCGGTGTCGTTGTTGTTGCTCATGCACTTCATTTTCTCCGACCATTCCTTCCTGTCAACACCGTACAATGTCAGGCGAGGAGACACGATCATGACCCAAGTGGATGCCATCTACCAAAACGGCGTGTTCAAGCCGCTGCAAGACGTTGGGCTGCCCGACAATCAGCGGGTTCGGCTCAGCATCCAGCCGCTCGACGCCGCCGACGTGCGGGCCTGGCTCGCCGAGGTACAAGAGCTGCGGCAACGCATCATCGCCGAGCGCGGCTACTTCCCTGACAGCGCGCCGGACATCGCCGAAGACCGGCGGCGATGAGCGGCTTCGTCGCCAAGTGATAATTGGGTCGGTCCCGCAACGGAGACGCCGACTATGTCGATCGTCATCGCAGGCTTCGTCAAGAACGGCGTGGTCGTCCCAGACGCGCCGCTGTCCGAGGGGGCGCAAGTCGAAATCCGCGTGAGCTACGCGCCGGTCGCGGAGCCTGAAGCGGCGCGCTCGGCCGCGCTCGATCAGTTCCTGGCGCTCGCCCGGTCGTCTTCCTTCCGCTCGGCCGGTTCTTACCCCACCCGCGACGACCATCATGAACGCCATTGAAATGATCGTCTGCAGCGCGGGGCCAAAGTTGGAAGCCTCATGACGCCTCTCTCCGACCGCCAGACCGACGCC
>DATKHW010000813.1:0-13165 GCA_035546275.1 Gemmataceae bacterium | reverse complement strand
GAACGTACACGCTGACCTTCACCGCCTCCAACAGCGTCAGCAGCACGACGCAGACCTTCACGCTGACGATCGACCAAGGCCCCGCCATCACCAGCCCGAATAACGCCACGTTTACCGTGGGCGTCAACCAATCCTTCACGGTCACGGACACGGGCACGCCGGCGCCGTCGCTGAGCGAAAGCGGCAGTGTCTCTTTGGCTTCGCTGGGCCTGAATTTCAACGCCAGCACGGGCGTCCTGAGCGGCACGCCGAATCCCGGCGTCGGCGGGACCTACACGCTGACCTTCACCGCCAGCAACAGCATCGCCAGCGCCACGCAGACCTTCACGCTGACGATCGACCAGGCACCGCAAATCACCAGTGCCGCCAGCGCCACCTTCACGGTCGGCCAAAACCAGTCGTTCACAGTGACCGACACGGGCACGCCGGCGCCGACGCTGAGCGAAAGCGGCAGCGTCTCCCTGGCGTCCCTCGGCCTGAATTTCGATGCCAACACCGGCGTCCTCAGCGGAACGCCCAGCGCCGGAACGGGCGGGACCTACACGCTGACCTTCACGGCCACGAACAGCGTCGCCGTCACCACGCAGACTTTCACGCTGACGATCGATGAGGCGCCGCAGATCACGAGCGTCGAAAGCGCCACCTTCACCGTCGGCGTCAACCAGTCGTTTACGGTGACGGACACCGGCACGCCGGCGCCGTCGCTGAGCGAAAGCGGCGCCGTCTCCCTGGCGTCCCTCGGCCTGAATTTCGATGCCAACACCGGCGTCCTCAGCGGAGCGCCGGTGGCCGGTACCGCGGGCGTTTACACCCTGACCTTCACCGCCAGCAACAGCATCGGCAGCGACACGCAGCTGTTCACGCTGACGGTGGATCAGATTCCCACCATCACCAGCGCCAATAGCGCCGTCTTCACGGTCAACATCAATCAGTCGTTCACGGTGACGGACGCCGGCTTCCCGACGCCGACGCTTAGCGAGAGCGGCAGCGTTTCGCTCTCCTCCCTCGGCCTCAGCTTCAATGCCGCGACCGGCGTCCTCGGCGGCACGCCCAAGGCGGGCACGGCAGGGACCTACACGCTGACCTTCACCGCCGCCAACAGCGCCGGCAGCGCCACGCAAACCTTCACGCTGACCATCAATCAGACCGGCATCACCAGCCCCAATACCGCCTATTTCGCCGCCGGCAAGGGGCCGACGAACTTCACCATCACCACGACCGGCTTCACCACCACGCCGATCTTCTCGGAGTCGGGCGCTCTGCCTTCCGGCGTCACGCTCAATGCGAAGACCGGCGTCCTCAGCGGAACGCCGCCGGCCAGCGCCGTCGGCACGTACCAGGTCACGATCTTCGCCAGCAACTCCAGCGGCCCGCCCAACACCGCCCAGCAGGTTCTGACCATCATCGTCGGCAATCCGCAATCGCCCCGGATCACCAGCGCCGCCAGCGCGACCTTCCAGTCGGGATCGCCGAACAACTCGTTCACGGTGACCGACGTCGGCTTCCCGCCGCCGACGCTAAGCGAGAGCGGCTCCGTGCCCAACGGCGTCACGTTCAACGCCTCCACAGGGGTCTTGAGCGGCGATCCATCGGCGCCGGGGCAGTACACGCTGACGTTCACGGCGACCAACATCTACGGCATCAACGTCCAGACGTTCACGCTGACCGTGAACTAAGAGTTCGCAGCGCAGAGCTCGCAGCGCCAGCAAGAGCAGAGAGTGCTCTTGCTGGCGCTGCGAGCTCTGCGCTGCGAGTTCGCGCGCCATCTATCCCGCCTCCGCGATCCCCCTAGAATGCTAATAGGAAGCAGCGTTGGGGCGTCCAAAGCCGCGGGGGATCGTGTCATGCCAAAAGGAATCACCGAAGGCGTCGTCGACGACGTCGCCAAAGGGAACGGCGCGGTCGGCGAGGCTGCGGTCAACGGCAGCAACGGCGAAGCCCCCGCCGCTCGCGCCGCCCCCAAAGACGACGACCCGGTTGAAACGAAGGAGTGGCTCGACGCGCTCGATTCGCTCATCCAGACCCGCGGCGAGGAGCGCGCCCGATTCGTCCTGACCGAGTTGAAACATCACGCCAACGTTTGCGGCGTCCACGTCCCGTTCAGCGCCAACACGCCCTACATCAACACCATCCCCGTCTCCAAGCAGCCGCTCTTCCCGGGCAACCGCGACGTGGAACGCCGGCTCAAAAGCCTGGTGCGCTGGAACGCGATGGCGATGGTGGTCAAGGCGAACAAGATGGACGGCACCATCGGCGGCCATATCGCCACCTTCGCCTCCTCCGCGACGCTCTATGAAGTCGGCTTCAACCACTTTTTCCACGGCCCCGACCACCCCGACGGGCCGGACCAGGTTTACTTCCAGGGCCACGCCTCGCCGGGCATCTACGCCCGCGCTTTCCTGGAAGGCCGGCTGGGCGAGGACAAGCTGCTGCACTTTCGCCAGGAGCTGGCGCCGGGCGGCGGCCTGTCGTCCTATCCGCATCCGTGGCTAATGCCGGAATTCTGGCAGTTTCCGACGGTGTCGATGGGCCTGGGGCCGATCATGGCGATTTACCAGGCCCGTTTTAGTCGCTATCTGGAGCATCGCGGCCTGGCCAAAACGGCGGGGCAGCACGTTTGGTGCTTCATGGGCGACGGCGAATGCGACGAGCCGGAATCGCTCGGCGCCCTGACGCTGGCTTCCCGCGAAGGGCTGGACAACCTGATTTTCGTGGTCAATTGCAACCTGCAGCGGCTCGACGGCCCCGTGCGCGGCAACGGCAAGATCATTCAGGAGCTGGAGGCGGCTTTCCGTGGCGCCGGCTGGAAATGCATCAAGGTGCTGTGGGGCGGCGACTGGGACATCCTGCTGGAGCGCGACCGGACCGGCCTCCTGGTCAAGCGCATGGGCGAAGTGGTGGACGGCGAGTTTCAGAAATACACCGTGGCCGGCGGAGCGTATTTCCGCGAGCACTTCTTCGGCAAGTACCCCGAGCTGCTCAAGCTGGTCGAACACATGACCGACGAGCATTTGGATCGGCTCAAGCGCGGCGGCCACGATCCGGAAAAGGTGTACGCTGCGTTCAAGGCGGCCGTGGAGCACAAGGGCCGGCCGACGGTGATCCTGGCGCACACCGTCAAGGGATACGGACTCGGCGAGGCGGGCGAGGGCAAGAACGTCGCCCACCAGGTTAAGAAGATGGACGCGAAGAACTTCATCGAGTTCCGCAACCGCTTCGGCCTGGCAGTGCCCGACGAGGCGGCGTCCAAGGCGGCGCTCTACAAGCCGCCGGAGGCTTCCGAAGAGATTCAGTACCTCAAAAAGCACCGCGAAGCGCTCGGCGGCCCGCAACCGTCGCGCCGCGTGCAGTGTCCGACCTTGCAGGCGCCCGGCGAGGATTTCGTCAAGGCGTACGCGGCCGGCAGCGGAGACAAGAAGCCGTCCACCACAGGCGTATTTGTGGACATCCTGGCCCGCCTGCTGCGCGACCCGAACCTGGGCAAGTGGGTGGTGCCGATCGTGCCGGACGAGGCGCGGACGTTCGGCATGGACCCGTTCTTCGCCAAGTACAAGATCTATTCCAACGTCGGCCAGCTCTATGAGCCGGTGGATGCGGAGTTTCAGCAGGCGGCCTACCGCGAGGCGAAGAACGGCCAGCTTCTGGAGGAAGGCATCACCGAAGCCGGCTCGATGAGCTCGTTCATCGCGGCCGGCACCGCCTACGCCACGCACGGCGTGCCGACGATTCCTTTTTACATCTACTATTCGATGTTCGGCTTCCAGCGGATCGGCGACCTGATCTGGGCGGCGGCCGACATGCGGACGCGCGGCTTCCTGCTGGGCGCGACGGCCGGCCGCACCACGCTCAACGGCGAAGGCTTGCAGCACGAGGACGGCCACAGCCATCTGCTCGCCGCCACGGTCCCGACCATCGCGGCCTACGACCCGGCGATGGCGTTCGAGCTGGCCCTCGTCATCCGCGACGGCATCCGCCGGATGTACCAGGAAGGGCGCGACGACGTTTTCTACTACATCACTCTGTATAACGACAATTACCCGATGCTGCCGATGCCGGAGGGCTCGGCCGAGGGCGTGCTGAAGGGCCTGTACAAGCTGCGGCCGGCGGCGAACGCCAAGGCGAAAACGCCGCGGCCGCAGCTGTTCGGCAGCGGGCCGATCTTGCCGCACGCCCTGCGGGCGCAGGAGCTGCTGGCCGAGCATTTCGGCGTGGCGGCCGACGTGTGGAGCGCGACCAGCTACAAGGAGCTGCGGCGCGAGGCGTTGGAGGTGGAGCGCTGGAACCTGCTGCATCCGACGGAGAAGCCGCGGCGAAGCTACGTGCAGACGCTGCTGGCGAAAGAGGAAGGCCCGTTCATCGCGGCCAGCGATTACATGCGAGCGGCGCCGGAAATGATCGCGCGGTGGGTCCCCGGCGGCCTGTTCGTGCTGGGCACGGACGGCTTCGGGCGCAGCGAAACGCGGGCGGCGCTGCGGCGCTTCTTCGAGGTGGACTCCGAATGCATCGCCGTGGCCGCGCTGCACCAGCTGGCCCAGCGCGGGGCGCTCAAACCGGAAGTGGTGCAGCAGGCGATCCGCAAGTTCGACGTCAATCCAGAGAAGATTAGTCCGATGAGAGCATAAACAGCTATTAGCTATCAGCTAACAGCTAATAGCTGGGAGGAGCCGATGGCCGTCGAGATCAAGCTGCCGGCGCTGAAGGAAAACGTGGACGTCGTGGAAGTGAACGCCGTCCGCTGCGCGCCGGGCGACACGGTGAACAAGGACCAGGTGATCCTCGAAGTCCAGGCCGACAAGACGGCGCTGGATGTGCCGTCGCCGACGGCCGGCCGCATCACCGAGGTCCGCGTCAAGCCGGGCGACCAAATCAAGGTTGGCCAGGTCATCTGCCTGATTGACGGCAGCGGCAACGGCGAAGTGGCGAAGAAGCCGGCGCCGGCGAAAAAGGCCGAGCCGGCGCCGACGCCCGCGCCACCGACGCCGAAACAGGAGACGCAGTCGCGCCCGCAGCCGGTCGCGCCGCCGACCAAGCCGGTCGCAGGGCCGCCGGTTCCCGTGGTCAATCGACTGGCGCCGGCCGGCCCCGCCACGCGCCGGTTGGCCCGTGAACTCGGCATCGACCTGAGCCAGGTTCCCGGCAGCGGTCAGGCCGGCCGCGTCGTCGAGGAGGACGTGAAGGCGTATGCCCGCCAATTGGCCTCCACAAACGAGGCGGCGCCGACGAGCATCAGCTTGGGCGTCCAGGCGCCGCCGCTGCCGAACTTCGAGGAATGGGGGCCGATCGAACGGCAGCCGCTGCTGGCCGTCCGCAAAGCGACCGCCCGCCAGATGAGCCTGGCGTGGAGCCTTATCCCGCACGTCACGCAGCACGACTTGGCGGACATTACGGAGCTGGATGCGTTTCGCAAGGCCCAGGAAGGCAAGGGGCCGAAGCTGACGGTGACGGCGTTCGCACTGAAGGCCGTCGCCGTGCTGCTGCGGCAATTTCCGAACTTCAACGCGACGCTGGACGCGGCCAACAATCAGCTGATCCTCAAGCGCTATTACCACGTCGGCGTCGCCGTGGACACCGAAAACGGTCTGCTCGTGCCGGTGATCCGCGACGTGGATCGCAAGAGCGTGGCGGAGTTGGCCGAGGAGCTGGCCGCCCTCGCCGATCGCGCCCGCCAGCGGAAACTCGACGGCGCCGAGCTGAAGGGCGGCACGTTCACAATCACAAACCTCGGCGGCATCGGCGGCACAGGCTTCACGCCTATCGTGAATTATCCGGAGGTCGCCATCCTCGGCCTGTCGCGCGGACGGCTGGAACCGGTGGTCCGCAACAGCGAAATCACGCCGCGGCTGATGCTGCCGTTGTCGCTGTCCTACGACCATCGCGTCATCGACGGCGCCGCGGCGGCCCGCTTCACGCGGCGGCTGGCGGAGATGCTGGAAAATCCTCTCCTGATGCTGCTGCACGCGTAACCCGACGAGCCGGAAGCGTGAGCGACGGAGGGAAGACCGTCGCTTACGCTTCCGGCTCGTGTGGACCGTGAAGGATATAATCGATGCCCGAAACCAAAGACACCGACCTTGTCGTCCTCGGCGGCGGGCCCGGCGGTTATCCCGCCGCGTTCCTCGCCGCCGACCGCGGCAAGAAGGTCACGCTGATCGACGCCCGCGAGCGCCTCGGCGGCGTCTGCCTCAACGTCGGCTGCATCCCGTCCAAGGCGCTCTTGCACGTCGCCAAGCTCATCACCGACGCGCGCGACGCCGCCCACCTCGGCGTCGCGCTCGGCACGCCGAAGATTGACGTGAACGCCGTCCGCGCTCATGAGCAGAAAGTCGTCGAGACGCTGACCGGCAACCTCGGCCGCTTGGCAAAGGCGCGCAAGGTGGAAGTGGTCGTCGGCCGCGGTCGGTTCGTGGACGGCCAGACGGTCGAGGTGGAAGGCGGCGCCCGTTATCGCTTTCAGGATTGCATCGTCGCCACCGGATCGTCGCCGACCAAGCTGCCGTGGCTGGATCTGCCGTCGCCGCGCGTCATGGATTCGACCGGCGCGCTGAAGCTGGAGGACGTGCCGAACCGTTTGCTCGTGGTCGGCGGCGGCTACATCGGCCTGGAAATGGGCTACGTTTACGCGGCCTTCGGCAGCAAGGTCACGGTGGTCGAGCTGACCGACGGGCTGCTGCCGGGCTGCGACCGCGACCTCGTCAAGCCGCTGCAAAAACGCCTTGAGGGACTCTTTGAGAAAATCTATCTGAATACCAAGGTCGCGAAGCTGGAGGAGACGCCGAAGGGGATCAAGGCGGTGCTGGAAGGCGCCGACGTCAAGGAAAAAGAGCCGCTGTTCGACCGTGTGCTGACGGCGGTGGGCCGCAAGCCGAACAGCCGCGACCTCGGACTGGACAAAGCCGGCGTCGCGGTGGATGAGAAGGGGTTCATCAAGGTGGACGAGAAGCGGCGGACGACCGCCGAGCGGATTTACGCGATCGGCGACGTGGCCGGCGAGCCGATGCTGGCGCACAAGGCGACTTTTGAAGGTAAGGTCGCGGTCGAAGTCATCACCGGCGAGCCGGCGGTTTATGACGCGCGCGCCGTGCCGGCCGTCGTCTTCACCGACCCCGAGGTGGCATATTGCGGTCTCACCGAGACGGAAGCGAAAAAGCAAAACCGTGAGGTGAAGATCGTCAAGTTTCCCTGGATCGGTTCCGGCCGGGCCATGACGCTGGGCCGCACCGAGGGGCTGACGAAGCTGATTCTCGATCCGGAAACCGATCGCCTGCTGGGCGTCGGCGTCGTCGGCGTGGAGGCCGGCGAGATGATCGCCGAGGCGATGCTGGGCATTGAAATGGCGGCGTCGGCCCGCGACCTGGCGCTGACCATGCACGCCCATCCGACCCTTTCCGAATCCTACATGGAGGCGGCGGAATCGCTGTACGGCCTGGCGCCGCACATGCTGCCGAAAAAGTGAGGGTCCGGGCAATGAGACGAGGCGAACCTTGACGGAGACGGCTGTCAGCGAAGCGCTCCCACGCCGCGCCACGGCGTGGGGCGTCGTCCGCAAGTACATTAACATCTATCGCGTATCGCTGATGGAGCGGATGGCCTATCGCGGCGATTTTCTCCTGGCCACCTTCCTTCGCTTTCTGCCGCTCGTGACCACCATCCTGCTCTGGCGCGCCGCCTACGACTGGGCGCCTGAACCGAAGGCGGGCGAGGTCAAGCGGTTCCAGGGCTTTACGTTCGGCGAAATGGTCGCTTATCTCATGCTGGTCCACATCAGCCGAATGTTCTCCAGTATGCCCGGATTGGCCGGCGGCATCGCCCGCGATGTGCGCGAAGGGACGCTCAAGAAATACCTGATTCAACCCCTCGATCTAATCGGCTATCTGCTCTCCTACCGCGCCGCCCACAAGACGGCCTACATCGTCACGTCGGTGATCCCTTATGCGATCCTTTTTGCCGTTTTCGTCGCCTTCCTCCAGGACGTTCACGCCCCCGACGCGGTGCGAGCGGTCGCCTACGTCGTTTCGCTGCTGCTGGCTTTCGGCGTCGGCTTCTACTTTGAAACCTGCGTCGGCCTCGTCGGCTTCTGGTTCCTGGAAATCACGTCCTTCCTGTATGTGGTCAACACGGTCAACTTTTTCGTATCCGGCCAGCTTTTCCCGATCGACCTGCTGCCTTCGCCCTGGCGCGAGATCTTCCGAATGCTGCCGTTTCAGTACATGGCCTACTTCCCGGCGGCGGTCGTCCTGGGCAAGGTGCCGACCAACGAGCTGCTGCCGGGGCTGCTCATCGAGGCCGCATGGGCGGCGGCCCTGGCCGTCCTCGCCCGCCTGCTGTACGCCCGCGGTCTTCGCCGCTACAGCGCCTTCGGGGGGTGAGAGGCCGTGCGCCGCTATTTCCGTCTCCTGAGCGCCTTCAGCCGCTTCTGCCTGGCCAACGAAATGGCCTTCCGCGGCAACTTCATCATGAAGGTGCTGGTCGAAGTACTGTGGCTCGGCATCCTTCTCATCTTCTACCAGACCCTGTTCCGCTACACGAGCCAGGTCGGCGGTTGGGACGCCCATCAATATCTGTTCTTTCTCGGATGTTATTACACTCTGGAAGGGCTGATCGAAACGCTGTTCCTGGAGAACGCCATCGACTTCGCCGACAATGTGCGGACCGGCAACCTGGATTTCTACTTGCTCAAGCCGATCGACGAGCAATTCCTGGTGAGCCTGCGGAAGATCGACTGGTCCACGGCCACCAAGATTCCGCTCGGTTGGGCCATCATGGCGTTCGCGCTAATCGGCATGGGCTGGCGGTTCGACCTGGGCCGGCTTGGCGGCTTCGTCCTGCTGTTTGCGTGCGGCGCCGCCCTGGCCTACAGTTTCCTTCTTATCCTCTCCTCGTTGTCCGTCTGGCTGGTCCGCAACGAGAACTTGATGGAGTGGTGGTGGCTGTTCACCACGCTGATGCGCTATCCGCGGGAAAACTACCTTCGCGGGTGGGCTTATCCGATTTACTTCGCCTGCTGGTACATCGTTCCGGTGCTGCTGGTGACGAACGTGCCGGCCCAGTCGATGGTGCGCGTGCTGGAACCGTGGAGCGTCGCATTGCTCATCGCCGCGACCGCCGTGATGCTCTACCTGAGCCGGCGCTTCTTTTTCTACGCCCTGCGGTCCTATTCCAGCGCCAGCAGCTGACGGCCGTTTTCGGCGATTGCATCTTGTGGCCCCCTGCTTGCGGCCGTACCATTTCCTGAATCCCGGCGGCGCCGGTGCGCCGCCCGCAACGCCGTCAAAGCAATCTCACCTTTGGATGGAGGCAACCTATGTTTCGACGCTTCGCTCCCCTGACGGCCGTGGCCGCCGCCCTGCTGACGCTGACGGCCTGCACGGCCGCCGACAAGGACGAACCCAAGAAGGACGACGACCCCTTCGCCGACCTGATCGGCAAGCCGGCCCCCGACTTCGGCGGCGACTTCGCCATCAACGGCAAGGCGGCCAAGATTTCCGACCTCAAGGGCAAGGTTGTGCTGATCGACTTCTGGGCCGTCTGGTGCGGTCCGTGCCGGGCGTCGTTCCCGCATCTGCGCGACCTGAACGACCAGTTCCACGACAAGGGGCTGGAGATCGTCGGCGTCACCAAGTACTACGAGCGCGTCGGCTTCGACAAGGACAAGGGCGAGCTGGTGCAGCTCGACGCGGACAAGAAGATGAGTACGGAAGATGAGCAGAACATGCTCAAGGACTTCGCCGCTCATTTCAAGCTCGACTATCGGCTGATGACGCTGCCCAAGGACGAAGGCAAGAAGGTGGACGAAGCGTACAAGATCGTCGGCATCCCGGAAATGGTGGTGATCGACCGCAAGGGCAACGTGCAGTTGGTGAAGCTCGGCAACACCGACGAAAACGCCAAGGCGGTGCATGACAAGATCGAGGAGCTGCTCAAGGACAAGAGCTAAGCGCGCCATACGTACGAGCCGGAAGCGTGAGCGACGGAGAGAAAAACCGTCGCTCACGCTTCCGGCTCTTCGGCGTTTCATCATAAATCCGGCGCCCCTCTTCCGTATCCGGCCCGGCCCGGTTATGATCGCGGGGCGTCGCCGTCTCTCTCCCAATTCCTCCGAGCCGCGGAGGCGTCGCCTTGGCCGTTACTTCCATTGCGCAGCTACTGGGCGCGCTGGCTCAGTATCGGCTGCTGGCGCCGGACCAGATCGCCGCTGTCTCCTCGACGGCCCCGGCCGATCCGCGAGCGCTGGCGAAAGAGCTGCTGGGCCGCGGCTGGCTGACGCCTTATCAGATCAACCAACTCTTCCGGGGCTGCGGCCGTGAGCTGCTGCTCGGCTCCTACGTCCTGATGGAAAAGGTCGGCGAAGGCGGCATGGGCGCCGTCTTCAAAGCCCGCAACTGGAAGCTCGGCCAGATCGTCGCGCTCAAGCTCATCCGCCCGGAACGACTCGGCAGCGCCGACGCCGTCAAGCGCTTCCGGCGCGAGATCCGGGCCGCGGCGCAGCTCGATCATCCCAACATCGTCCGGGCGCTGGACGCCGACGAGGTCGGCGGAACGCACCTGTTCGTCATGGAATACGTCGATGGAACGCCCCTCAATCAGGTGGTCAAGGAGCGCGGCCCGCTGCCGGCCGCCGAGGCGTGCGCTCACATTCGGCAGGCGGCGCTGGGCTTGCACCATGCACAGGAGCGCGGCTTGGTGCATCGGGACGTGAAACCGCACAACCTGCTGCTGGCCCGCGACGGCGTCGTCAAGATCCTCGACATGGGCCTGGCTCGCATGGCGGCCGACCCCGCCGCCGCCGAAAGCACCATGCTGACCCAGGAAGGTCAGGTCATGGGCACGCCCGACTACATGGCCCCCGAACAGAGTCTCGACGCCCATCGGGCCGACATCCGCTCCGACTTGTACAGTTTGGGCTGCACGCTCTACTTCCTGCTGGCCGGCCAGCCGCCGTTCCCCGGCGGCTCGCTGACGCACAAGCTGATGGCGCACCAGCTGAGCGAGCCGGAGCCGATCGAGGCCCGGCGCGCCGACGCGCCGGCGGCTGTCGCCGCCCTCGTCCGCCGACTGATGGCCAAGGACCCGGCCCGGCGCTTCCAGACGCCGGCGGACCTGGCCGCGGCGCTGCAGGATCTGTTGCGCGGGGCGCCGGCCAGGGTCGTCCCGGCGCCGGATGCGTCCGCGGATCGGACAGTGACGACCGGCGGGGGCAACCCATTTGCGGGGCTGGACTGGGACGACTCGACGACGCCCTCGGCCGTATCGGCGCCGCCGCGGCGGCGCCGCCCGCTGCTCCTCGCCGGCATGGCGTGCGCCGTGCTGCTGCTGGGCGGGCTGACGCTCGTGATGGTGCTGGCGATGCGCTCCCTGTTGGACCCCGGCCGACCGACCGCGGGGCCGGCTGCCGCCGCGCCCTCCACGGAACCGCACCCGCCGACGCCGCAGGGCGAGATGGAAGCGGCCCTCCAGGCGCTGGAGGACAAGGCCGCCGATCCGAAGATCACGTTCGCCGACCTTGCCCCGGACGTGCAGGCGTTCCAGGCGAAATACGCCGGCGCGCCCGCGGCGATCAAGGCGGCCGAGCTGCTGATGAAGCCGCCGTCGCCGCTGGACGCGCTCGACCCGGCGAACATTCCGGCCAAGGAGAGGTTCAACTGGCAGCCCAGGGAGCTGGCGGCGGTGCTGGGGGGGCGCCGCCGGCGGCAGTGGGGGAACGTCACCTGCGTCTGTGAAAGTCCCGACGGCAAAACCCTGGCCAGCGGCGACTCGAATGGTTTAATTCACCTCTGCAAACTGCCCGAATTGGAAGAGAGCCTGATCTTGCGCGGCCATGCCACAGGCGTCCAAAGCCTGGCTTTTTCAACAGACGGCAGATACCTGGTTTCTGGCGGCACAGACTACACTGCATGGATATGGGACGTGCGCTCGGGAAAAGAGACGGCTTGCTGCCGCGGGAATACCACTCACAGCTACAGCGTGGCCCTCTCGTCCGACAGCCAGTGGTTGCTCACGGGCCGAGACGCCGTCGGCCTGGTGTGTTTTCACACGGAGAACAGCAAGAAGCCGCCTCAGTTTCAAGGCCACGAAGGCGGCGTTTTATCGGTCGCCTTCCTGGCGGAAGATCGGCGCGTCCTCTCCGTCGGCCAGGACGGCACAGTTCGGCTCTGGGATTTTGTCGCCGGTAAGGAGCTTCATCAAGTCAAGGACCAGGGCGCCGTCGTTTCTCCCGATTCGACCAGGATTCTCTCCTGGAACGGTGAAAAAGGGGCCATCCACTACTGGCAGGCCGAGACAGGGCGTGATCTTCCGAGCCTCGAAACCGGGACCGGCAATCGCTGCGTCGTCTTTTCTGCGGACGGGAATTATGCGATTTCGGGAGGCAACGACGGCGCCCTCCATTACTGGGATCTGGAGACAGGCAAGCTCGTGCGAACGATCGGCGGCGACATGCTCGTGGTGCTCAGACTCTCTTATCTCGGCGGCCGGCGCGTCCTTTCGGGAAGCAGCGATAAAACCGTTCGCGTTTGGAGTCTGGAGGATGGACGCCAGCTGCGACGCCTAGCCAATATGCAACAGCTCGACGGCGTTTGTTACGGCGCGCGCTGGGCCTATCAGATCAGCGACAACGCGGTCCGCTTCTGGGATGTGGAGACCGGCAAGGAGGTGCAGCCGCTGACGGGCACGCCGTTCCAGAAGGTCGCCCTCTCCCCGGACGGCAAGACGCTGGCGACGCTGGCGGCCGACCGCACCGTTTCCCTGTGGGATGCGGCGACCGGCAAAACGGTTCACGAGCCGATCCCCGTTCCGGCGAATCCGGAGAGTACCATCACGCCGCTGGTGTTCAGCCCCGACGGTCGCCGGCTGGCCGTCGGCACTTCGGCCAACGTAATCCTGATGATCGACGTCGATTCCGGACAGGCTGTGACGCTGCCGCGAACCGGCGCGGTCCTCGGCGTGGCGTTCAGCCCCCAAGGCGACCTGCTGGCCTCCGTGGAAGGCAGCGATGGCGTCAAGCTGTGGGATGTTGCTAGGCAGCAGCTGAAGGATGCCTTTGCACAGGGTGAGAACCCGATGTCCGTAGTGTTTACCGCTTCGGGGAAGCAAATCGTGTATTACGCCAGCCACGACAACACGATCCGATACTGGGACATCGCCGGCGCGCGTGAAGCCCAGTCGGTTG
>DATKHW010000812.1:0-2018 GCA_035546275.1 Gemmataceae bacterium | reverse complement strand
GGGGGGCGGCGGTTCGTCCTTTACCGGAGGGTCCGCCTGGGCGGTGAATCCTGCCGCCGCTGCCAGCGCCGCCGCAATCCACAGCTGCATCTTCATGCACACACTCCAGCGGAATGGGATCAGGTGGGAGAATAACCTATGCAACCCGCGCTCTGCCGGCAGCCGGCGGGCTGCTTGACGCCGCCGCTTCTCCAACGTAGAGTTGCCTGCCGGCAGAGCGGCGTCCTTGTTCCCGGAGCCTGCGCCCTGGAACGCCAAGGCCGATGCATGCCCGCTTTCCTGGCCCACACCGGTTTTGGAAGAGGAGTAACCATCCCGTGCACCATCTGGAACAGCGATTGGTTGATTTCCTGAGGAACGAGGACGGCCCGGCCCCCGTCGAGGTCGCCGTCCTCCTCGCGCTTGTCGTGATGGTCGGCATTGGCTCCTTGAACAGTTTGGGCCTGAAGGTCGGCAACACATTCAGCACCGTGGCCTCCAAACTCACCGTGCCTGGCGGCTCCTGATCGCTCATTCGCGGTCGCCCTCCCATTCGCTCTCCAATCTGCGCGCCATCCAGCGTTCTGCATTTCCTATCCCATCCTCGCCGCGCCGGCGCGATAAAATGGTGTGGCCGCCATCCGGCCGCGGCTGCCTCGCGCGCTCGGTTTATCACGATATATTTCCTCCGAGAATTGCTCAATGGCCTCCGCACATCCGCTGCGCATCGTTCTCGCCAAGGTCGGCCTGGACGGCCACGACCGCGGCGTCAAGGTCGTGGCCCGCGCCCTGCGCGACGCCGGTATGCATGTCATTTACGCCGGCTTGTGGCAGACGCCGGAGGCCGTCGTGCGGACCGTCGCCGACGAGGACGCCGATTGGCTCGGCCTCAGCATCCTCAGCGGCGCCCACATGACCCTCACGCCGCGCATCCTCCAGCTGCTGCGCGAGGCCGGGCTCGATCACGTCGGCGTCCTGGTCGGCGGCATCGTTCCCGAAGGGGATGTGCCGAAACTGCTGGCCATGGGGGTGGCCCGCGTTTTCGGCCCGGGCACGCCGATGGCGGACATTGTGGCCTTCCTGCAGCAGAATCCGAGGCAGGCCCATGCTTGACGATCTGCTGCAACGATTCCGCCGTCGCGACCGCAATGCGCTAGCCCGGTTGCTGACGATGGCGGCGCGGGGCGAACACGTGGATGCCATTCTTCAAGGCGCCGGGGCGCCGGCGCGGCCGGCACGAGTGGTCGCGCTCACGGGCGGGGGCGGCGTCGGCAAGAGCACGCTGGCCGGCAAGTTGGTGGAGCAGGCGCGGGCGCACGGCCTGACCGTCGCTGTGCTTGCTTGCGATCCGCAAAGTCCGCTGACCGGCGGCGCCCTTCTCGGCGACCGTTTCCGCATGCCGGCGCGTCCCGACGACGACGGCGTCTTCATTCGCAGCCTTGCCGCCGCCGCGGGGCGCGGGGCGACGGCGGAGCACCTCGGCGCGTTGATCCGCCTATGCGAGGCGTTCGGCTTCGACGTGGTGCTGGTGGAGACGGTCGGGGCCGGCCAGGGCGACACGGCCGTACGCGCGCTGGTCGATGTGCTGGTGCTGCTGCTGCAACCCGAGACCGGCGACGATTTGCAGTGGGAGAAAGCGGGACTGCTGGAGGTGGCCGACGCGGTCGTTATCCACAAGGCCGACATGCCGGGGGCGGAGCGCGTGGAGGCGCAGGTGCTGGCGACGCTGTCGCTGTCGGCCGGCCCGACGCCGCCGATTCTCCGCGTCAGCGCCCGCACAGGGGACGGCGTCGAGGCGCTGTGGGCGGCGCTTGCGGCCTGCCCCCTGCGGCGCACGGGCCGGCACGGAGGGGCTGAACTGCTGCGGCTAGCGCAGGAGACGCTGGCCGCACGGTTTGCGGCGGCGCGGACCGGCGAGGGCTTGCAGAACCTGCTGATCCGCTGGCGCGGCGGCGAACTGGACGCGACCCAGGCGGTCGCGGCGCTGCTCCACCTGCTGGAAAATCCATCATGAGCGGGGCGAGGCGAAACCTGTCCCG
>DATKHW010000811.1:0-5906 GCA_035546275.1 Gemmataceae bacterium | reverse complement strand
TGGCGGTGGACGCCGTTCTCGACAGCGTCTCGGTGGCCACGACGTTCAGGGAAAAGCTCGGCGAGATGGGCATTATCTTCTGCTCCTTCTCCGACGCGGTGCAGAACCATCCGGAACTGGTGAAGAATTACCTCGGCTCGGTGGTGCCGTACAACGACAACTTCTTCGCCGCCCTCAACTCAGCGGTCTTTAGCGACGGCAGCTTCTGCTATATCCCGAAAGGTGTGCGCTGCCCGATGGAGCTGTCCACCTATTTCCGCATCAACGCCGCGGAGACCGGGCAGTTCGAGCGGACGCTGATCGTGGCCGAAGAAGGATCGTATGTGTCGTATTTGGAGGGCTGCACCGCCCCGATGCGCGACACGAACCAGCTGCACGCGGCCGTGGTGGAGCTGGTCGCGGTCGGCGCCGACTCGCAGATCAAGTATTCGACGGTGCAGAACTGGTACCCCGGCGACAAGGAAGGCCGCGGCGGCATCTACAACTTCGTGACCAAGCGCGGCGCCTGCCGCGGCCCGCGGTCGAAGATCTCCTGGACGCAGGTGGAGACCGGCTCGGCCATCACCTGGAAATACCCCAGCTGCATCCTGCAAGGCGACGACTCGGTCGGCGAGTTTTATTCGGTGGCCCTGACGAACCACAAGCAGCAGGCCGACACCGGCACGAAGATGATCCACATTGGAAAAAACACGAAAAGCACCATCGTGTCGAAGGGCATCTCGGCCGGCAACGGCCAGAACACCTACCGCGGCCTGGTGAAAGTGCTGAAGGGCGCCGCGAACGCCCGCAACTACTCCCAGTGCGACTCGCTCCTCTTGGGCGACCGCTGTGGGGCGCACACGTTCCCGTACATCGAGGTGAAGAACCCGACGGCCCAGGTGGAGCATGAAGCGTCCACATCGAAGATCGGCGAGGACCAGATTTTCTACTGCAAGCAGCGCGGCCTATCGGCCGAGGACGCCGTGAACATGATCGTGAACGGCTTCTGCAAGCAGGTGTTTTTGAACCTGCCGATGGAGTTCGCGGTGGAGGCGCAGAAGCTGCTGGGGGTGAGCCTGGAGGGGAGCGTGGGGTGACACGAACCCGAGGCGCGAGCGAGGGAAGGACCATGAACTATCTGACGGCGGACCAACCGTTGCTGGAGCGATTGGAGGGCATCATGGAGCCAGTCGAGATCCGCGGCCCCGACGGGAAGGTGCTAGGCACATTCACTCCGGCGCTCTCGCCAGAGGAGCAGGAGGCTTACCGGCAGGCGGCGGCACTGTTCGACCCCGAGGAGCTGGACCGGATCGAGAAAGAAGGAGGGCCGTACTACACCACCGCGGAGGTGCTGGCTTACCTTGAGTCGCTGGAGAAAAAGGAATGATTTACACGGTCGCATGGACACGACCCGCCCGCAATGCTCTGGCGACCCTTTGGAACAACAACGTCTCCGCTCGCAAGGCCATTACGGCCGCGACCCATGCGATTGACCGGGAGCTGCGGATCGATGCCCATCGAAAAGGCGTGCCCCATCCGGGAGGCAGGCGGCTTCTCCGCATGCCTCCGCTGGCGGTGGTTTTTACCGTAAATCCGGGCGATTGCATGGCCACGGTGGTGCAAGTGGTCCGCATCAGCTGAGAGCAAACGCAGGATCGATCTATGACCTGTCGCTACAGCATGCTGATCCGGTGGTCCGAAGAGGATCAGGTGTTTGTCGTCACCCTCCCGGAATTCGGGGATTATGCGCAGACCCATGGCGACACCTATGAAAAGGCGGCCAAGGCCGGGCGCGAAGTGCTGGACTTGCTGATCGAATCCTGCCAAGACCAAGGACAGCCGCTTCCCACGCCCCGGTTCTATGAGCCGGCCCCGGCGCTGCAAAAACTGCTGTCAATCGAAGAGGTCGCACAAGAGAAGGAATGATGCTCGAAATCAAAAACCTGCACGCCCGCGTCGCTGACAAGGAGATCCTCCGCGGCGTCAACCTGACCGTCGAGGCCGGCGAGGTTCACGCCATCATGGGCGAGAACGGCTCCGGAAAGAGCACCCTGGCCGGCGTCCTGGCCGGACGCGACGCCTACGAAGTGACTGAGGGTGAGGTGCTGTTCCAGGGCAAGAATCTCCTGGAGATGGACCCGGAAGAGCGCGCCCGCGAGGGGGTCTTCCTCGCCTTTCAGTATCCTGTCGAGATCCCCGGCGTCAGCAACACCTACTTCCTCCGCGCCGCCGTCAACGCCGTCCGCAAACACCGCGGCCTGGAGGAGTACGACGCCATGGACTTCGTCAAGCTCGTCAAGCAAAAGACCAAGCTCCTCCACATCGACGACGAGCTGCTCAAGCGGCCGGTCAACGAGGGCTTCTCCGGCGGCGAGAAGAAACGGAACGAGATATTTCAGATGGCCGTCCTCGACCCGAAGCTCGGCATTCTCGATGAAACCGACTCCGGCCTCGACATCGACGCCCTGAAGGCGGTGGCCGACGGCGTCAACGCCCTGCGGAGCAAGGACCGGGCCTTCGTGGTCATCACGCACTATCAGCGGCTGCTCAACTACATCGTGCCCGACCGCGTCCACGTCCTGCTCGACGGTCGCATCGTCAAGTCGGGCGGCAAGGAGCTGGCGCTGGAGTTGGAGGAGAAGGGGTACGAGTGGCTGAAGACGCACGCTGCGACGGTGTAGGGTGGGTCGCAAGACCCACCGAACTCATCCCGTCGGCGCCGGTGGGTCTTGCGACCCACCCTACGGAAGAGGCTGCGGAAGCGCAGCTGGCGTCGCCATAGAGGAAGTATCCGTGACGCAACTGATGGAACAAACGAACCAATACCTCTCGGACTACGAATGGCTGGAACGCCAGCCGGCCGCCCCGGCGCTGCAACGGCTGCGCAAGGCGGCCATCGCGCGCTTCGCCGAATTGGGATTCCCCGGCCCGCGCGACGAGGAATGGCGCTTCACGCCACTGGGCGAATTGGCGCGGACGCCGTTCCACCTGCCGTCCGTCGGAGCGATGGACGGCATTGAAGCCCAGTTCCCTCAAAACTTGGACGACGAACCCGGCGTGGCGCTGGCCTGCGTCAACGCCGCGCGGCCGTTCTTGCTAAAGGGCAGCCGTCCTTTGCCGGAAGGCGTGATCGTGTGTGGACTGGCCGAGGCGCTGCAAAAATACCCTCTGCTTGTGGAGCCGCACCTGGCCCGGCACGCCGACTTCAAGCGCAACGCCTTCGCCGCGCTCAACACCGCCTTCCTACGTGACGGCGCCTTCGTCTACGTACCGCCGGGGACGGTTGCGGCGGACCCAATCCGGTTGTGGTCCCTGGTGATGCTCGGCGTCCAGACGCAGACGCCCTACGCCTGGCATCGGCGCAACCTCATCGTTCTGGGCGGCAACGCCCAGGCGACCGTGATCGAGAATTTCTGGGGCGGGCCGGCGACCTCCCTTACCAACGCCCTGACGGAAATCGTCGTCGGGGAAAATGCACAACTGGACCATTACAAGGAGCAGGATGAAGGGCGCGAAGCCTACCACATGAGTCTGACGCAGATCCAGCTCGCCCGCGCCTCCCGCTTCTCGTCCCACGCCTTCACCCTCGGCGGCGCCTGGACGCGCAACGAAATCAACGCCGTCTTCACCGGCGAAGGGGCGGAATGCACCCTCAACGGCCTCTACCGCGGCGACGGACGACGGCTTATCGACAACCACACCTTCATCGACCACGCCGTGCCGCACTGCACCAGCCATGAGCTGTACAAGGGCGTCCTCGACGGCCAGGCCCGCAGCGTCTTCAACGGCAAAATCTACGTCCGCCAGGACGCCCAGAAGACCGACGCCAAGCAGACCAATAAAACGCTTCTGCTCTCCGAAGAGGCGACGATCAACGCCAAGCCGCAGCTGGAAATCTACGCCGACGACGTCAAATGCACCCACGGCGCCACGGTCGGCCAGCTCGACGAGGAGGCGTTGTTCTATCTCCGCTCTCGCGGCCTCGGCCTCGACGAGGCGCGGAACCTTTTGATTTACGCCTTCGCCAACGACATCGTCGGCCGGGTCCGGGTCGATTCGCTGCGCGAGCGGCTGGAGCAGATTTTGCTGAACGCCCGGAGCGAGGAGAAGCAATGAGCATCCCGGCCCTTCCCAACGTCTTGCCGGTGCGGCCCGCGCGCCCGGCGGCCGGCCCCGTCTTCGACGTCAAGCGCATCCGCGACGACTTCCCCATCCTGCGGCAGAAGGTGCGCGGCAAGCCGCTCGTCTACCTCGACAACGCCGCCACCGCCCAGAAGCCGATGCTGGTCCTGGAAGCGCTCGGCCGGTTCTACGCCAACGACAACGCCAACATCCACCGCGGCGTCCACCTCCTCAGCGAGCGCGCCACCCAGGAATACGAGGACGCCCGCGCCAAGGTCCGCGACTTCCTCCACGCCGCCGACGAGCGCGAGATCATCTTCGTCCGCGGCGCCACGGAGGGGATCAACCTCGTCGCCCAGACGTATGGCCGAAAGCAGGTCCGCGAAGGGGACGAAGTCCTCATCACGGCGATGGAGCATCATTCCAACATCGTCCCCTGGCAGATGCTGTGCGAGGAGAAGGGGGCGAAGCTGCGCGTGGCGCCGATCAACGACGCCGGCGAATTGCTGCTGGACGAGTTCGAAAAACTGCTGACGCCGCGGACGCGGATCGCGTCGGTGGTCCACGTCTCCAATTCGCTGGGCACGGTCAACCCGATCAAACAGGTCGTGGAGCTGGCCCACGCCCGCGGCGTGCCGGTGCTGGTGGACGGCGCCCAGTCGGTGATGCACATGCCGGTGAACGTGCGCGAGCTGGGCTGCGACTTCTTCGTCTTTTCCGGCCACAAGCTGTTCGGCCCGACCGGCGTCGGCGTGCTGTACGGCCGGGAGACGCTGCTGGACGCGGCGCCGCCGTACCAGGGCGGCGGCGACATGATCCAGTCGGTGACGTTCGCGAAGACGACGTACAAGGGGCTGCCGTTCAAGTTCGAGGCCGGCACGCCGAACATCGCCGGCGGCATCGGCCTGGGCGCCGCCATCGACTACCTGCAAGGGCTGGACTGGGAAGCGCTGGCCGCCCATGAACACGACCTGTTGAACTATACAATCTCTTCCTTGTCGGAAATCCCCGGTCTGCGGCTGATCGGCACGGCCCGCGAAAGGGCCGGCGTGGTTTCGTTCACGCTGGAAGGAGTCCATCCGCACGACGTGGGAACGGTGGTGGACCTGGAGGGAGTGGCGATCCGCACGGGCCACCACTGCACGCAGCCGCTGATGGAGCGCTTCGGCGTGCCAGCCACGGCGCGGGCGTCGTTCGCCTTCTACAACACGCGCGAGGAGGTGGACGCCCTCGTGAAATCGGTTTACAAGGTCCGGGAGGTGTTCGCATGACGCAGGAGCTGCGCGAGCTTTACAACGACATGATCCTGGAGCACGCCCGCTCGCCGCGAAACTACCGCGCCCAGGGCGCGGGCAGTCTGCACATGGAGGGCCACAACCCGCTGTGCGGCGACCACGTGACGGTGTACGCGGCGGTGGAAGGCGACGTGGTGAAGGACGTTTCTTTCCAGGGCAACGGCTGCGCCGTGTCGAAGGCGTCGGCGTCGGTCATGACGCAGCTGCTCAAGGGCAAGACCCTGGCGGAGGCGGAGGAGCTGTACGGCCTCTTTCACGATCTCTTGACAGGCAAGCTCGACGCCGACGCGGAGGAGGAGCGGCTGGGCAAGCTGGCCGCATTCAAGGACGTGCCGAAGTTCCCGGTGCGGGTGAAGTGCGCGACGCTGGCCTGGCACACGCTGCACGCGGCGCTGCACGGCGACAAGAAGCCGATCTCGACGGAGTGAACGCGATGGACGACCGCAGCAACCAGCGCATCGGGCTGCCGCTGAGCGGCCAGGCGAGCGGGGGGCGTCAGCCCCCTGATTC
>DATKHW010000810.1:0-2540 GCA_035546275.1 Gemmataceae bacterium | reverse complement strand
TCACAGTTCCAGCCACCTTTTTGTGAGTGCCTCTAAGGCTTCATCTGGCTCCGCGCGACCAGAAATGGCCGTCCGGCCAGACGATTCGGTCGCGCCGGATGCGCCCTTCCAGACCCTGGGCGCCATCTCCGGGGCTCCAATCGGGAATCCAAACGTGGTCGCCGTGCAGCTCTCCCCAGGCTGCGGACCCATTTTCATTGGTGAACAGCAGACGACCGAAGGCCCGCTGCTCGATGTAGCAGGGTTGACTCGCGGTGCCGTTGTTGTACCAGGTTCCGCTCAGATTCCGCGCCCAACCGGGTTCATCCTCCAGCGGCTGCGCCACGGCAGGCAGCACGAAGAGCAAAAGAGTCGGCGCGAACAAAAGCGCTCGTTTCATGGCACATTCTCCTCGGAGCGAACCGATGTACGTTCGCACCGGGGCGGCCGGTGCAATGAACTACTTCTGTGCGAAGTCTGTGCCAACCGCGGCCGATCGCTGGTTTGTTCTTCGACATGCTGTGTACCCATCCGTTGCCGCAGGCGTAGTGATCGGCGTCGGCCGTTCGTATTATGGAAATAGGGGGCGCGACTCGCACCCGCGACCCCGCGCATCCGTGCATGGGAGGAAGCCGTCTTGTCCAGGCACAAGCACTACAAGGCCGCCGCTCCCATCTCGTCGGCGACAGTGCGCAGCCGCGCCGAAAGGGCATTACAAGAAGGGCGGTTTCAGCAGGGCCTGGAACTGGCCAAACAACTCCATAAGTCCGAGCCGACGCCGGAACACCAGGAGTTGGTCCGCCGAGCTTATCTTGGCCGCGCCCGGCAGTTGCGCGGCCAGGGGCAAACTCGAGACGCGGCCACGGTGCTCCGCGCCGCTCTGGCCTTCGACCGGGCGACCTCGGCCTGGCTGGAGCAAATCGCCGCGGAACTGGCGCAAGCGGGCGAAGTAAAGGAGGCCCTTCAGCTGGCGGGCCAAGGGCCCGACGCCCTGGCACGCATAAGCCCCCATGTCGTCGACGCCGCGATACAGCTGGGCGCGGCCGGCCGCGCCGCCCTGCCCGAAGCGCTGCACGCTGATTTCGATCGCACTGTGCAGGCCTTTGAGCTGACCGAGGCGGGCCGGGACGACGACGCTCGCGCCGCGTTACAGGCCGTAGGGCTGCGGTCGCCGTTCCTCGAATGGAAGCTGCTGCTTCGCGGTCTGCAAGCCTATTACGGCCGGGAGGACGCCCGCGCCGTGGAAAACTGGCAGCGCCTCACGCCGGAGCGTCTGCCGGCCCGACTGGCGGCGCCGTTCCGCCTGCAAATCGACGCCGATTTCGGCGCTGCCCAAACCCCTGAGACGCAGGCGGTCCTGCGCCGACAGCTCGACCGCCTGGAGGGAGGCGTCGCGCTGCTGCCGCAGCTGCGGCAAGTGCGGGCGGCGCTGGCCAATCATGATTCGCTGGCCGCGGCGTTCCGGCACGCCGAGGCGCTTCTGCCGACGCTGCGCCGCGAGGCCCCGCAGCTGGTGGAGCGGTTGGCGTCCTGCTTCTACTGGGCGGCGTTGGACACTGGGCCGGACGACGTGACGCGATACAAGCGCGTCTTCGGCCGGCCGCCGGCCGATCCCAATTTCTATCGCCTGGAAGCGCTGGCTCATGAGCGGGCGCCTAACGCGGAAGAGGCCCATAGCAACTGGTTAAAGTATGAAAAGGAGATCGCCGCCGACGGCCGGATGTGGCCGGCCGGCCAGGCCAATCGCGTGCGCGCCTTGATCTGGATGCGCATAGGCCGCAATGCCGCCGCCGTCCCCGGCACGGAAGAAATGGCCCGGCTGCCGGCGCATTTGCGCAACCATCCCGATCGGCCGCGACCGCTCAAGCCGTCGGCGGAGGAATGTTTCCGCCGTTGCCTGGAGCTGGCGCCCGATCTGCTCGAAGCGCATGAGGCGCTGTTCCAGCTGCAGCGGCGCGCCAAACGCAATGACAAGGCCGAGGCGGCGGCGCGGGAGCTGCTGAAACATTTCCCGGAGCATCTGCCGACGCTGGAAGGCCTGAGTCAAATCCTCCTGGAGAAGGAGGAATACACCGATGCCCTCGCCCTGCTTCAGCGCGCCTGGAAGGCCAACCCGCTGAGCCGCGAGCTGCGGTCGCAAGTGGCGACGGCTCACCTTCTGGCGGCGCGCAGCTTTTGCCTTGGCGACCGTTTCGACGACGCCCGCCGCGAGTACCAGGCCGCTCTCAACCTATCCGACCCGGCCGAGTTGTATGCAGTCCTGGGCGGCTGGGCGGCGGCGGAGTGGCGGGCCGGCCAAAAGGAGCGCGGCGAGGAGCTGTTCCAGCAGGCGCAGGAGAAAGCCCCGTCGCCGCTGGCCTTGACGTACCTGATGCTGGTGGAGTCGATCCGGTTGAAGCTGACTCGGCCTTACAAGCAGCGCTTCGACCGGGAATTCAAGGCGGGTCTGCTCGAGCCGCCGACGCCGGCGGCGGCCGCTGCGATGCTCCAATTGACGCGGGCGCTGATGAAGCACAACGTGAGATACTACGGCCAGAAGACGCACGCCAAGAAGATTGCGG
>DATKHW010000809.1:0-3930 GCA_035546275.1 Gemmataceae bacterium | reverse complement strand
TTGGTCGCAGCACACGCATCTGCCAGTTCGAACGCGATCCAGAAGTCGTCCGGCCGCCGTTCCTGCGCCTCTTTCAGAAGTGCGACCGCCTCCACCGGCCTGCCTGACACGATCAGGTTGCGGCCGAAGGTCGCAATTCGGGCCGGCGGCTGGCCCATCATCTCCGCGTCGCTCGCCAGACGGCTCAACGCGTCCCAATCCTTCCGGCCCAACGCCGTGTTCCAGCGATTCGCCAACGATCCGGGATCGGGATCCGCCGCCTGCAACACCTCCCGCAGCCGCTTCCGTTCCTGGGCGTCCGCCGTGACGTTAGACCAGTCGGCCAGGCCGGCCAGCAGCTCGTCGCGGATGGCGCGGCCGTTGATGCGCTCCGCCGCCTGCCGCACGTCCAGCGCGTCCCAGCCTGGCTCATCCTCCCGGAAGGTCTTCGCATAGAGGGCCGACGCGCCGGCATTGTCGAAGCCGTCCTCCTTGCCGGCCTCCGCGCGCTGGAAACGGGCTTCCTCCAGCCGCACGATCATGCGGCGGTCCCGGTCGGCCGCCTCCAGCGCCTCCCGCTCCTCCGCCACGCGCTGGCGCAGATCATCCGTGCCTTCGCCGCTATGCAGCACCCCCTCGGCCCGCTTGACCGCCGACAACGCCCCCGTTAGAGCCGCCTCCCACCGCGCCGGGTCGTCCCGATGGCTCGCCGCCTGGCCGGCCAGCGCCTTCGCCTCACCCAATGCCGCCGTCACGTCCCGCTCCGTCGCCGCCGCCCGCGTCGCGCGCTGCGCCGCCCGTGCGCCTTCCTCTCGCTGATACCACCAAGCGCCCGCCCCGCCCGCCAGCAGCGCTACCAGCACCCCTGCGGCGACCGCTGCCGTCACCGTCCGGTTTCGCCGCACCCACCGCCGTGCCCGCACCCGCCATGGCTCCCTGTACGCCCCTGTCGGCTCGTCCGCCAGCCAGCGGTCCACGTCCCGCGCCAGATCGCGTGCCGTGACGTAGCGCTCCTCCGGACGAAACGCCATTGCCTTCAGGCACACCGCTTCCAGCGGCCGCGGCGCGTCCCGCCGCACCTGACGCGGAGGCGGGAACTTGGCCGCCGCCGCGTCCACCAACGCCATCGTCCCCTGATACGGCGGCCGCCCGGTCAGCAGCTGGTACAGCATCGCTCCCAGGCTGAACACATCGCTGGCCGGGCCGATGTCAGGGCGACCTAACGCCTGCTCCGGACTGATGAATGCCGGCGTCCCCACTACCGCCCCCGCCTGCGTTTCTTCCCCATTCAGTGCATGCGTCGGACGCACCGACTCCTCCGCCGCGTCACGGTGCGGTTCGTCCCGGCCGACGTACTTGGCCAGGCCCCAATCCACCACCAGCGTCTCGCCGTAGGGGCCGAGCATCATGTTGTCCGGCTTCAGGTCGCGGTGGATCACGCCGCGCGAATGGGCGTAGGCGACAGTGTTGCATGCCGCCGTGAAGCTCTGGAGCAGGCCGCGAAACGCCACCGCACGGCCGCCCGGCTCCTTCTTGGCATTTTCTGGCTTGTAAAACTCTTCGATGGCGCTCCGCAGGCTCCGGCCGCGGATGAAACGCATGGCGTAGAAGGGTCGGCCGTCCGCGTCCTGACCCTTGCCGTACAGGGGCACGACGCCGGGGTGTTCCAGCCGTCCTGTGATCTCCGCCTCCCGCTCGAAGCGGGCGCGGTCGCCCGGCAGATCGGCGAACTGCGGCTTGATGCGCTTGAGAGCGACCTCACGGCCGACTTCTAGATCGACGGCCACGAAGACGTCGCCGAGGCCGCCGCTGGCGTGGTGCCGCTTGGGGTCGAAGCGCATGCCGGCGAACGGCCTCGCAGGCGGTGGGGGCGGGCCCATCGGCGGGGTCGGCGGCGGGATCGGCAACGTGCTGCCCGCGGGCCGGATCCGTCTGAGCTTGGCGATTTCCTGGGCGGCGCGTTCGGCCAGATGCGGCGAGCCGCGGCACAGATCCTCTGCCGACAGGTCGCGGCCCTGGTTGTATTCGTCCTCCCAGCGCACCAGCAAATCGGCCAGCAATTCCTCGTCCGGCATGGGCAATCTCCTGCAGGCGTCAGCGTCCCGCCCCGGGCTGGGCCGGCGCGCCGCCTGTCATGTTAACGCGCCTGTGCGACCGTGCAAAATTCTTTTGAGAATGCGCTGAAACGATGAACCGATGCGGTCGCGATTCTCGCTGGGTGGGGTGAGGGCGAGAGGAACCGCGGGTTCCTCGGAACTCACGAACAAGCGATACAACCCAGGAGAATCAAACATGGCGCGGATCAAGTGGGCAATGTTGGCGATGACGGCGATCACGCTGGGCATGGGCGCGACCTCCACGGCGAAAGCCGGGGCGATCTCGGGGTCGAAAATCACGGCCGACGTGGTAGAGGCTTTCCACGTCGACACCTACACCGTCCGGTTTGAGGCGGGCGAGCCGGCCTTGGTAGTGCTCAAGGGCGACGGCGACACGAATCTTGAACTCGAAGTCTATGACGAGAACGGCCACCTGATCGCGGCCAACCTGGATGATGGCGCGGGCGCCCTGGTGACGTGGACGCCGAAGTGGACCGGGAAGTTTACGATCAAGGTCGTCAACCGCGGCGCCGTGTTTAACCACTACCGTCTGGCGACGAACTAGTCGACCGCGCCCCCCACGCGCCGGCGGATCGCCCACCGCCGGCGCGGCATTTTCTCACCCACTGCCTTCCTTCGCCATCCCAATCAAATACGTCAACCGCACCGGAATCGGCCACGCCCACATCGTGCCGATGTCCCAGTGATAATCATCCAGCCCCGCCGTCAGCTCGCGCATGTCGTTCACGCTGTACATCCGCAGCATCGACACGATCACGTCGAACGTCAGCACGAAGGACAATGCAGGGATAATGTAGGTCCAGAATAGGCGCGACCAGCGGAACGGCAGGATGAACGGCGTCACCAGCAGCACGCGGACCAAGGTGGTCAGCAGGAACGGCGCCAGGAATGGGCTGACCCGTGCGCCGTCGAACACGGCGATCGGCTGGCGCTTCGCCGCCGCGTCGGCCAGGGCGGCGCGGGCCTGGTCGGGGCGAAGGTGGTGGAAAGCCGAGAACATCGTCCGCAAGCCGGTCAGCTCGGCGGGGACCTGCGTCGCGTCCACCGGCGCCGGGTGGTACGTGAGGGCCCCCTGAGAGCGTTTCTGCGCCCATTCGAGCGACTCGACGTTCGGGTCGTAATCGCTCAGGCAAACGGGCACGTCCACGCCCAACCGGCGCAATTTCGGCAGCAGCCCAAGCCACGGCCCCGCCGCCCCGGAACCCATGTCGAGGACGCGGCGGGCGCCCGATTTCTTGATCGCGTCGGCCAGCAGCGGCGCAACCGGGTTGAAGTATCCGCTATGTTGTTGGACGAAGCGGCAATAGTCGGTGACGCCGCGGCGGATGCCGCGCGGGCACCACGGCTGGTCGCCGATTTCGATGAAGTGAATGCGTCTCATGATCCTTTGTTCGGAGGGGCGGCGGACGGCTCGTTCACCTCGCCCCAGTCCGCCTCGAATTCGTGCTTGCAGCCGGGACATTGCACCTTGCAGCCCAGGTACGTTTGACGCAGTCGGCAGGAGCGTCCACAACTCGGACACGGAAGATGGAAGAAGTAGCCGTCGCCGTCCAGGCATCGCCAAACCGTTTCCGGCACGCCTTCCAGGACGAGGTCCTCCGGCTGCAGGGTGGTCAGCAGGGCCCGCGTCAGGGGTACGACGTCCGCCAGGCGACTGGCCAAGCGACGGACGGAGCGCTCGTAGACGTTGCGCGCCAGCCGGCCGTTGCCGAAATGCTCGTCGCGGTGTTCCAGCAAATACTGGAAGCCGAGAAGCATCTTGGCCCGTGTCAGCGACGGCAGTTCATAGCGGTTCTGACGGGCCAGGCTCTCGAAGATGCGGCCCAGTTCGGCG
>DATKHW010000808.1:0-3071 GCA_035546275.1 Gemmataceae bacterium | reverse complement strand
CAACTCCAGCATTTCTTGCAGTGCCTCGCCAGCGGACAGAAATCGAGCCAGGACGCCGCCGACGCCGCCCGCGTCATGGAGATCGCCCTCGCCGCCAAGCATTCGGCCGAAACCCATCAGGTCGTCACGTTTGAGACTCCTCAATGAGCAGGAGCAACAAGGCGGTCGTCCTGATCCAGGCCCGGATGGGTTCGACGCGCCTGCCGGACAAGGTCCTCGCGGACATCGCCGGCCGACCCATGCTATGGCACGTGGCCGACCGCGTCCGCCGCGCCAGCAGCGTCGATGAGGTTGTCATCGCCACATCCACGCGCAAAGCCGACGACGCTGTGGCCGCCTTCTGCGATGGCCACAGCATCGCCTGCTTCCGCGGCGACGAAACCGACGTTCTCGACCGCTTCTACCAGGCCGCCAAAGCCCATGCGGCGGATGTCGTCGTTCGAGTCACCGCCGATTGCCCGCTCATCGATCCGCAAGTGATCGATCGCGTGATCGAAGCCCGCGCCGCTGGTTCCTGCGATTACGCCAGCAACACGTTGCGCGACACCTACCCCGACGGCCTGGACGTTGAAGCTTTCACCTTCGAGGCGCTGGAGAAGGCGTGGAAAGAAGCGAAAAAGCCCAGTGACCGCGAGCACGTCACGCCCTACTTGCGGCTTTCCGGCCTGTTTCGACTGTGCAACGTCGAAAACCAGGACGCGCCGGCGGCGCGCGGGCAGCGCTGGACCGTGGATGAGCAGGCGGACCTCGACTTCATCCGGGCGGTGTACCAGGCCTTGGCCGACGCGCCGCACTTCTGCATGTTGGACGTCTTGTCCTTGCTGGAGCGGCGGCCGGACCTGCGCGACGTCCAAGGGAAGGTCATCATGAACGAGGGCTATTATCGCAGCCTCTACGACCAAGCGAAGGCTGGTCCCGCGCCGCGGCGGCCGCTGGCTCGATCGCAAGAACTATTGGCGCGGGCGAAAAAGGTGATCCCGGGCTGCGCCCAAACTTTCAGCAAGGGCCACAACCAGCACGTTCAGGGGGTGGCCCCGGTCTTCCTGCTGAGAGGCAAGGGCGCCCGCGTTTGGGACGTGGACGGCAACGAGTACATCGACTACATCCAGGGCTTGCTCCCCAACATCCTCGGTTACGCCCACGAGGAGGTAAACGGGGCGGCCGCGGCCCAGCTGGCGCAGGGCCACAGCTTCTCGCTGCCGCACCCGCTGGAGATCGAGCTGGCCGAACGGTTGACGCGGCTGATCCCGTGCGCGGAGATGGTGCGCTTCGGCAAGAACGGCTCCGACGCAACCTCGGGTGCGGTCCGCGCGGCCCGCGCGCTCACCGGCCGGGAACGGATCGCCTGCTGCGGCTACCACGGCTGGCAAGACTGGTACATCGGCAGCACGACGCGCAATGCCGGCGTCCCTCCCACCGTCCGGGCGCTGACGCATCCCTTCCCATACAACGACGCCGACGGTCTCGAGCGCGTGCTGGCGGAGCATTCCGGTGAGTTCGCCGCCGTCATCATGGAGCCGGTGAACTTCGTCGAGCCGAAGCCCGGCTACCTGCAACAGGTCAAGGACCTGGCCCACCGCCACGGCGCGTTGCTGATCTTCGACGAGATTTGCAGCGGCTTCCATTTCGGCTTGGGCGGCGCCCAAAAGCGCTACGGCGTGACGCCCGACCTGGCGTGCTTCGGCAAGGCGATGGGCAACGGCTTTCCGATCGCTTGCATCGTGGGCCGGGCCGACGTGATGAAGATGTTTCAGGAGGCGTTCGTCAGCTTTACCTTTGCCGGCGAAACGGCGTCGATGGCCGCGGCGATGAAGGTGCTGGACGTCCTGGAGAAGACCGACGCATTGGCCGCGATGGAGTCGAACGGGCGGCGCTTGCAGGACGGCTTCAACGCGCTGGCCAAGCAGGCCGGGTTGTCGCCGCGTTTGGAGTGCGTGGGCCTGCCGAACTGGTCTTTGCTCAAGTTCCGCGACGCACAGGGGCGGGACAGCTTGTTGGAGCGCAGCCTATTCGCGCAGGAGGCCGTGAAGCGCGGCGTCTTGATTCTTGCGACGCACAACATGAGTGCGGCGCACGATGCGCCAACGATTGAGCAGACCTTGGAGGTCTACGCCGCCGTGCTGAAGACCTTAGCCGGCTGGCTGTCGGACCCGAACCCCGCTCGCTTCCTGGAGGGGGAAATGATTCAGCCGGTCTTCCGCGTGCGGTGAGGGGAAACGGAGAAATGACGCGACCTGTCCTGTGCATCCGCGCCGACGCCGATCCTCGCATGGGCACAGGCCACCTGATGCGTTGCCTCGCCCTGGCGCAGGCGTGGCAGGATGCGGGGGGCGAAACCACTTTCTTGACTGCTTGCCGCCTCGACAGCCTCAATAGCCGACTTGAACAGGAGGGCATTCAAGTCCTGCCCTTGGCGGCCGAACCGGGAAGCGACGCGGACGCCTGTGAGACATACGAGACTGCGCACCGCCTGGCGGCCGGCTGGGTCGTGCTGGACGGCTACCATTTTTCGGCAGCGTTCCAGGCTCAAGTGCGCCGAAACGGCGTGCGCGTCCTTGCGGTGGATGATTACGGCCATACCGACCACTACGCGGCCGACCTTGTTCTCAATCAGAATCTGCACGCACGAGAGGAGTTGTACCACAACCGGGAGCAGTACACGCGCTTGCTGCTGGGTACGCGGTTCGCCCTGCTGCGGCGCGAGTTCCGGAAGTGGCGCGGGTGGAAGCGGGAGGCGCCCGATGTCGCCCGAAAGGTATTGGTCACATTAGGTGGTTCTGATCCGGACAATGTAACGCTCCATGCAATTGAGGCGCTGCAAGCCCTTGATTGGCCGGGTCTTGAAGCCGTAATCGTGGTCGGCGCAAACAATCCGCACATGGAAGAATTGGAAAGCGCGGTCGCCGGCGGAGAGAGCAGGATTCGTCTTTGTGCCAACATCGCCGACATGGCGGATCGAATGGCGTGGGCGGACGTAGCCATTGCCGCCGGTGGGACCACTACCTGGGAGCGGGCTTTGATGGCCCTGCCCTCGCTGGTTATGATCCTTGCCGATAACCAGAGAGAAGTCG
>DATKHW010000807.1:0-6834 GCA_035546275.1 Gemmataceae bacterium | reverse complement strand
GACCGGATGGACATCGAGGGGCTGGGGTGGTCGCTGACGGCGCAGCTGGTGCAAAGCGGATTGGTGAAATCGGTGACCGATCTGTATCGGCTGAAGCTGGACGACCTGCTGAAGCTGGAGCGGATGGGCAAAAAGTCGGCGCAAAACCTGTTGGAGGGCGTCGAGGCGAGCAAGGGACGAGGGCTGGCCCGCGTGCTGTCCGGCCTGAGTATCCCGCTGGTGGGCGAGGCGACGGCGGAATTGCTGACGCGCAGCTTCCCGACCATCGACGCCATCCTGGCGGCGTCGAAAGACGAGCTGGCGGCGGTGAAGGGTTTCGGCCCGGAGCGGGCGGAGAGCATCTGGCAATTTTTCCACCATTCGGAGGGGGAAAAGCTGGTGCGAGAGCTGCGCGAGCTGGGCGTGAAGCTGACGGAGGAGCCGAAGGCGCGGCCGAAGGGCGCCGACCTGACGGGCAAGACGTTCGTGGCGACGGGGACGCTGAAGAACTACGGCCGCGACGACATCGAACGGCTCATCAAGGACCTCGGCGGCAAGGCGACCGGCAGCGTGTCGAGGAAGACCGATTACGTCGTGGCCGGCGAAAATGCGGGCAGCAAGCTGGACAAGGCGAAGGAGCTGGGAGTGAAGGTGCTGACGGAGGAGGAATTCGACAAGCTGATTGGGCGATAAGGCCCAACGAAGGCCCCTGCCCAAGCACGGGCCTATGGGCCAAAACCCGGTAAACCGGGCTGCCAAGGGATGCAGCCCCGTTCACGGGGCTTCGGCACATAGGCCCGCCGTTGACGGCGGGACGGGCTGGCCGCGCCCGCCCCGGTTGTGTTAGCATTCGCCAGGAGGCCCACGCATGAGCCGCAACGCGAAAAAAGGCGAAGAAGACGGAATCCAGGTAATCTGCCGCAACAAGCGGGCCTTTCACGAATACGAGATTTCCGATCGGATCGAGTGCGGGCTGGTGCTGACCGGCACGGAGGTCAAGAGCCTGCGCGACGGCCACGCCAGCCTGGACGACGCCTACGCCAAGATCGAGGAGGAGGAAGTCTGGCTGATCGGCAGCGACATTCCAGAATACGCGATGGGCAACCGGATGAATCACAAGCCGAAGCGCCCGCGCAAGCTGCTGCTGCACCGCCAGGAAATCCGCAAGTTCGCCGCCAAGGCGGAGCAACGCGGCTTTACCCTGGTGCCGCTGCGGCTGTATTTCAAGGAAGGCCGCGCCAAGGTCGAGCTGGCGGTGGCGGCCGGAAAGAAGCTGTACGACAAGCGCGAGGCGGCCAAGAAGGCGGACGCCCAGCGCGACATCCAGC
This sequence comes from Gemmataceae bacterium, assembly GCA_035546275.1. Lineage (GTDB taxonomy): Bacteria > Planctomycetota > Planctomycetia > Gemmatales > Gemmataceae > UBA4732. Next base: position 5,527 of record DATKHW010000807.1, on the reverse strand, counting down.
GGGCGATGCGGCAGCGTCGCCGATAACTTCGGGCGAGCCGCCGGGCTTGTCTCGGCGGATTTGGATAGCATAACGTCCAAACAGCGGGGACAAGCCCCGCCGCTCGCCAAGCCTGCCCCGTCGCATCGGTCACGGAGGACCGCCGTGCATCTCACCGCGCTGGTCGATCATCCCGATCACGTCTGCTGCCGTTACCGCCTGGCGGCGTTTCGGCCCTATCTGGAGCGCGCCGGCTGCTCGCTGGACCTGGTCTCGCTGCCGCGGCGCTGGTGGGGGCGAGTGTGGCTGTACCGTCGGCTCCACGGGGCCTCGGTGATCTTGCAACGGCGGCTGCTGCCCGCGTGGGAGCTGGAACGGCTGCGCCAGGCGGCGCGCCGGCTCCTGTTTGATGCAGACGACGCCGTTTTCCTGCGCGATTCCTACGCCGCCCGCGGCCTTCACAGCGCCCGCCGGCTCCGCCGGTTCATCGCCACGGTGCGGGCCTGCGACGCGGTCGTCGCCGGCAACGACTTCCTGGCCGCGCACGCCGCCCGCTGGACTGCGCCGGCCTGCGTCCATGTCATTCCCACGTGCGTCGATCCGACGACGTATCCGGCGGAGCGAGCCGCTTCCTCCGGCGCTGGCGTCCGACTCGTCTGGGTCGGTTCGTCCAGCACGCTCCGCAGCCTGGAGGCGCTTCGGCCGACGCTGGAAGAAATCGGCCGGCGCGTACCTGGCGCCCACTTGAAGCTCATTTGCGATCGCTTTTTGCGCTTCGACCGGCTGCCGGTCGTGGAGCGGCGCTGGGACGCGGCCAGTGAAGCGGCCGAGATTGCAGCGGCGGACGTCGGCGTCTGCTGCGTCCCCGACGACGACTGGAGCCGCGGCAAGTGTGCGCTGAAGGTGCTGCAATACATGGCGGCCGGCCTGCCGGTCGTGGCCAATCCAGTCGGCGTTCACAAGGAAATGGTCCGCCACGGCGAAACGGGCTTTCTGGCGGACACGGCGTCGGAATGGGTGGACGCCGTCGCCCGGCTGGCGCGTGAGCCGGAGCTGCGACGGCGAATGGGCGCGGCGGGGCGGCGCTTGGCGGAAGAGCGCTACAGTGTGCCCGTGGGAGCGGAGCAGTGGCTGGACCTGCTGCAGGAGCTGCGGCGCGGCGAAAGGCGGGCGGGATGACGGCGACCGTTGCATTCACATCCGCCGGCGTCCGCTGGCAGGCGGCGCCGGAGCTGATCGACCGCGGCGTCCTATGCTTTGACGGACTGCGGCCGTCCCATGAATTCACCATCGTGAAGCAAGGTCCGCAATGTACGGTTTATCGCGTTGCGCTTAGCGGGTTGGACGTTCACGTCAAGCATTACCATCCCGCCGACGCCCGTTCGCGCGCCCGGTCGATGGTGCGGCAAAGCAAGGCGCGGGCCGAGGCGGCGCGTCTCCGGGAGACGGCGGCGCGCGGCGTACCAACGCTGGAAGTGCTGGCGGTCGGCGAGGCGACTCCCGATTCGGGGGCGCGGGGATCGTGCCTGGTGACGCGCACCCTCGCCGGCGCCCGCAGCTTGACGGCCTTTCTGGAGGAAGAATTTCCGTTATTTGATCCGGCGCGCCGAGCGCGGGTCCGACAAGCCCTGGCGGCGGCGCTTGGCCGATTGCTTGCTCGAATGCACGACGCCGGCGTCGTCCACGCCGATCTGCACCCCGGCAACCTGCTCCTCCGCCTCGACTCAGACGATCAACCGGAACTGCACCTCATCGACCTCTACGCTGTCCGATTCAGCCCGCCGCTGGATTGGCCGCGCAGCCGCGACAATCTCGTGGTCCTGAATCGCTGGTTCATCCTGCGGGCGACGCGGTCGGATCGGCTGCGGTGCTGGCGCGCCTACCGGGAAGCCCGCGCGCTCCCCTGCGGGTCGCGGCTATACAGCGAGGAGGCGGTCCGCGAGTTGGAAGGCGACACGCTGCTATCCAATCTCGATTTTTGGCGGTCGCGCGATCGGCGCTGCTTGGGCGGCAACCGGTGGTTTCGCCGAGTTGGATCTGCCGCTGTGCGAGGATACGCGGCGGCGGACGTCGATCCTGGCGTCCTCGCGCCCATGCTGGCCGACGCGGACGAACCGTTTCGCCGCAGCGGCGTCGTCGTGCTGAAGGACTCGCCGTCGTCCACAGTGATTGAATTCGACATGCGGGTGGGCGCGGCGCTTCGCCGCGTGATTTACAAGCGCTTCGCCATGACGCGCTGGACGGACCCGTTGGCCGCGCTGTTTCGGTCCCCACCGGCCATGCGCTCCTACATCATGGGGCACGGGCTGCGGCTGCGCGGTCTGCCGACGCCGCGGCCGTTGGCGGTATGGCACCGCACACGCTTCGGCCTGCTCCGCGAGGGCTATTTGCTCACCGAAAAAGTTCACGACGCCAGCGATGTGGTGGATCACGCGGCCAGCCTCGGCCGCCTGCCAAGCGAGGCGCGGCGCGTCGCGCTTGGCAGCCTCATCGGCCAGACCGCGCGGCTCGTCGCGACTCTCCACGCCCGTCGATTGTCCCATCGCGATCTCAAAGCCGCCAATCTCCTCGTCAACGCCGTGCCGTGCCGCGTCGGCGTCCGGGGAGCAGTGGAAACGACGGCGTCGGGACGCAGTGTGGAACAGCAGATCTGGTTTATCGACCTTGTCGGCGTTCGGCGGCAGGTTGTCGTATCGCCGCTGCGGCGGGCGCGCAACCTGGCCCGGCTTTACGCCAGCTTCCACGGCCGCGGCCTGCTGACGCGGACCGACCTGCTGCGTTTCCTGCGAATCTATCTCGGCTGGGGCCTGCGCGGGTGGTCCGACTGGAAATCGTGGTGGACGGCGATCGCGCAGGCCTTCTGCGCGAAGGTCCGGCGCAATCGCCGCAATCGCCGGCCGCTGCGCTAAAGCATTTGGAGGATGCCCCATGCTGCCCGCTGACGCGACGCCTTCCCCCTGGTTGCGCCGGCTGCCGATCATGCTTGTCCTTGTGCTGGCGGCGTTCGGCGCCCTGGTGGAATACCGCTCCTGTTTCATCGAGCGGCGCATGGGCGATCTCACCGTTTTCGTCCGCACGGCGTGGGCGGTCCGCAGCGGCGAGGACATTTACGACGTCGCCGACGAAAAAGGCTTTCATTACCAGTACGCCCCGCTGCTGGCGATCCTCATGACGCCGCTGGCCGATCCACCGGCCGGCGTGGATCGGACCTGGGTGCTGCCCTATCCGGCCATCGCGGCGATCTGGTATGTCCTCAATGTCGCCTTTCTGGCAATCGCGGTCCATTGGCTTGCGTCCGCCCTGGAGGAGCGCGGCGACGCTGTATGCCGACCGCAATCTCACAACGGTCGCTGGTGGCAGCTGCGATTGGCGCCAGTGCTGGTCTGCCTGCCGATGATCGGGCACACGCTGATGCGCGGGCAGGTGAATCTGCTGCTGCTGCTGCTGCTGTGCGGCATGGTCACGGCGTCGCTGCGCGGGCGGCGGCTGCAGGCCGGCTTGTGGTTGGCGGGGGCCATCTGCCTGAAGCTGATCCCCGCCTTCCTGCTCCTCTATCCCCTCAGCCGACGCGACGGCCGCTGCCTGGTCGGGTGCGCTATTGGCCTGGTCGCAGGACTCGGCCTGATCCCCGCCGCGGCGTTTGGGCCGGCGCGGACGGCGACCTACTTTGAGGAATGGACCAAGGTTCTCATTCTGCCCGGCCTGGGCGCCGGCGAGGAGGGGTCGCGCGACAAGGAACTCATCGACGCGACGGCCACGGACAGCCAATCGTTCCAATCGACGATCCACAATACCATGTATCCCAACTGGGCGACGCGGCCGCCGCAGCCATCGCCGCTGGTGCGCGGCGCCCACTGGCTGCTGGCTAGCTGCCTGACGTTGGTTACGCTGTGGGCCGGCCGCCGACGCATCGGCGATCGCGCCGCCGAGGTTGTCGCCTTTGGGGCGCTCGTCGTCATGATGCTCGTCTCCAGCCCGGTCAGCCACACGCATTACTTCTGCCTGGCGCTGCCGCTGACAATGGGAGTGACAGCCTTGTGGCAGCGGAGCGGCGGGCGGGGGCTGAGCGCGGTACTTTGGCTGGTGGGGACCTTCGCTGTCGCGGCCAACATTGTGGCTCTGCTGCCGGGTTTGGAACTCATACGAGACTGCGGCGCCGTTTTTTATGCGGCCCTGCTGCTGTGGCTGACGGGAATTGTCCTTCTGCGAAGGACTGCGAATCCGCCGGCGTTCGAAACGTACCAGGCTGCGGCGAAGGCGGCATGACGCGGCATTAACAGGCCGCCTGATGGGTTTGGGCGAGGACCTCTTCAACGCGGTCCATGACCATCGCGCCGGTCACTTCGGTCATGCAGGCGTGGCCGTGGGGACAGGCTCGCAGCTTGCGCAGGTAACACGGCGAACAGGCGGCCGCTGACTGGACCACGGAGCGCGGTCGGCCGTAAGGACCGATCCAAATTGGGTCGGTCGGTCCGAACACGCTGACGACCGGCCGACCCAGCGCGACGGCCAGGTGCATCGAGCCGGAGTCGTTGGTCACACAGATTTCCGCTCGCCGGATCAGCGCCGCCAAGTCGGACAGCGTCGTCCGGCCGGACAGGTCGCGGACGCCGGGACACAGCGCGGCCACCGCCTGGCAGCGACCCCGCTCGGCCGGCGATCCCGCCAGCGCCACGGCAAAACCGCGCCGCGTCAGCCCTCGCGCGACCTCGGCGAACCCCTCGACGTGCCAGTGCTTGGTTTCCCAAAGCGTACCAGGCACCAGCACCGCCAGCGGCCGGCCGGTCATGCCGCCGCGTTCCATCAAGGCGTCCATGCGATCCTCCGCCTCCGGCGATACGGGAAGGCGGAAATCGGGCGGCCCGTCGTCCAGACCCAGGATCGGTCGGAGCCACAGGTAGCGATCCACCGCATGAACATCGAGCGCCGGGATGGGGATGCGATGAGTGTAGGCCAGCCACGCTCCTTCGCGGGCCCCGGTCCAGCCGTGAACATAGGCTTGTTCGTTCAAGCGGCGATCCGACTCCGCTTGCGGACGGCGCCGCGGCCGGTCGAAGCCGATCCGCACCGCCGCCCCGCTGGCCCATGCCAACACGGCGGAGCGGAATTGGCCGTGAAGATCGACCACGAGATCGTAGCGCGCCCGGCGGACCGCGGAGATCATGCCGGCGAGGGATGCCGCCGCCGCCCAGCTGCGCCAGGCCCGGGCATAGGCCGAACGGTCGAAGGGAACGACGTTGGACAGGGCGGGATGGCCGCCGATCAATTCGGCGATGGCCGGATTCAGCAGCCAGTCGATCTGGGCGGATGGGTAGCGCGCCCGCAGTTTGGCGAGGATGGGGACTGCGTGAACCACGTCCCCGACGGCGGACGGCTTGATGAGCAGGATGCGCTCGAACGACCTTGCGGACAACGACGAATCAGGCAAGGCGCGTCCTCCGTGACGGCGCCCCGCTCAGGCCGTGCGGCGGAAGACGCCGAAAATCCCCTTGAGCCACGCCGAGGCCCGGTGCCGCATGATCTCGCGGTCCACCGTGCCCTGGTCGGT
>DATKHW010000806.1:0-3482 GCA_035546275.1 Gemmataceae bacterium | reverse complement strand
CATGACGGCGCCGAAGGAGTACGGCGGGCTCGGGTTCTCCCAGGAGGCCGCCTGCAAGGTCATGGAGGTGATCGGCGGCCGCGACTCCTCGATCGCCGTCTTCGTCAACGCCCACCACAGCATCGGCATCCGCGCCCTGTTGCTGTTCGGCACGGAAGAGCAGAAGCGGCGCTGGCTGCCCCCGCTGGTCGGCGGCCGGGAGCTGGCCGCCTTCGCCCTGACCGAGCCGGAGGCCGGCTCCGACGCCAGCAACGTGCAGACCACCGCGACGCCGACTCCGGACGGACAAGCCTACGTTCTCAACGGTGTGAAGCGCTATATCACCAACGGCGCGATCGCGGGGGTATTGACCGTGATCGCGAGGACGCCCCCCTCACCCTACCCTCTCCCCCCCGATGGGGGAGAGGGTAGGGTGAGGGGGAGCGCGGTGCCGGACAAGAAGAAGGAAATCACCGCGTTTCTTGTAACGCCGGATATGCCGGGCTTTGAAGTGGTGGAAGCTCGGATGCCGAAGCTCGGCATTCGCGGCACGGCTACCGCTCGGTTGGCCTTCCACGACATGCGCGTGCCCAAGGAGAACATCCTCGGTAAATTCGGCAAGGGACTCAAGGTGGCGCTGACCGTTCTGGATTTCGGCCGAACCACGTTCGGCGCCAGCTGCACCGGGGCGGCCAAGACCTGTCTGCGGGCGATGGCGGCCTACGCCAAAAAGCGCGTGCAGTTCCAGCAGCCGCTCGCCGAATTTGAACTGGTGAAAAAGAAGATCGCGTATGCCGCCGCCCATGTCTTCGCGCTGGAGGCGACCGTGGCCGAGTGCGCCGGCTTCATCGACCGCGGCTTCGACGATTACATGCTCGAAACGGCCATGCTCAAGGTCTGGTCCACGGAAGCACTGTGGCAAATCGTCAACGACACGGTGCAGGTTCACGGCGGCAAGGCCTACTTCACCGACGAGCCGTATGAGCGGATGCTGCGCGACGCGCGGATCAACCAGATCGGCGAAGGGGCCAATGATGTGCTGCGGGCCTTCATCGCGATGGTGGGAATCAAGCCCGTGGCGGATCGCTTTTTGAAGGTAAAAGACGCTTTGTCGCGACCGATCACCGGCCTGAGCACGCTGTTGAGTTTCGGCGGCCGGCACATCCAGGAGCGGTTCACGGCGCCGGATGTGCCGATGCAACGCCGCGTCTTGCAAAAACAGGCCCGCGAAGTGGGACGGCGCGTGCGCGACTTCAGCCTGGCGGTGCAGCGAATGCTGATGAAGCACCGCGAGGCGATCCTGTTCCGGCAATACGTGCAGGAACGGCTGGCGGACGCGGCGTGCGAGCTATATGCGTCCAGCTGCACGCTGGCCCGGCTGGATTACCTGCTGACGCTCGGCAACGGCAACCCCGATGAGGTGGGCCGCGACGTGCAGGCGGGGCGGTATTATCTCCGGCTGGCGGATCGGCGGGTCAAGCAGCTGCTGGCGGCGCTGGATGACAACGACGACGCAGAGACGACGGCGACGGCGGACTCGGTGCTAGGGCGGTACTGATCGCGGCGGCCGCCAGCAATGCTCCGTCTGCATGTTGTCTTTGCCGCCCCAGCAGTCAGGAATGCTCAATTTATAGCCGGCGCCGGACGAACCATGCGTCACCGGTAAAACCGCCGCCTCTCTCTTCGTTCGGCAGCTTCGCGCTGCCGTTGCGTCCATTGCGCCCTTTTCCAATCCCTGTAGGCGCCTCGAGCAACGAGCGCGAGGACGCCGGCCGTGAGGAGCAGCGCCCCGGTCACGACGGCGACGCCCGCCTGTACGATATTGCCGATTTGACCGGCGGACATGGAGACGGCCAGCGCCGCCCAGCCGAATTGCAGCACCGAGAAAATAACCGACCCGATCCCATTGCCAAGCGTATCCCTGGCCGTGCCCCTCACGCTCTGAATACCGACGAACAGGAACGCGATGCCGAACAGGGCGATGACAACGGCCCCGCAAAACCCGCCGGCCGCGAACGCGGCTCCAAGATCCTGCCCGGCGCCGCCCGCCCGTCCGGCCGCACCTGCCAGGGCGAGGATCAGGACCAGGCTCACTGCGGCGGACGCCAGCACCAGGCAGCCGTAGAGGATCCAGAGCACGCCGGCGATCATCACCGAATGCGGGAACGGCGACTCCGGTCCATAATCCGCATAGTCCCGCTCGTCCGGCTCTCGTTGCGGAGGCCGGGGCCGCGACGGAGGGGTTGGTTCCACGCCGTATGCGTCGTCGCTCATTTTCCGACTCCAAGCACATCGGCTACGCGGTTGATGTAGTTGAACCATGCGGCGATCAGCGTGATTTGCAGGATGGCCCGGTCGTCGAAACCGACGGCGCGCAGCTTCTCCAGATCATCCGGAGTCGCTTTATACGATTCCTTGGTCAGCTTGGCCGTGAAATCCAGCATCGCCCGGTCTTGCGCGTTCAGGTCGGCCTCGCGATGGTCCCGCCGCAACGCGGCGGCGAGTTCCGCGTCCAGGCTCACCCGGACCAGGAACTCGGAATGGCTCTCCACTCAGTAAAAGCATCGATTGAGCGCCGACGTCACCGTGGCGATCATCTCCTGCTGCCGCCGCGTCAGCGGCAGGTCCGGCCGCAGCAGCACCGCCAGCCCGGCCATCATGTGGTGCATCGCGTCGGGAATCAGGCTGTGCGCCGCCACAACGCTGTCGCTGGTCCCGTCCGGCCGGGTCACAGCCGCGACGTTGGTGTGGTACTCCGGCGGATACATGGCATAAAGCGTCTCGTATATCCGCTTCAGCTCGGGGCCGCCTTCCGACGGCAGGACGGTGCGAATCCAGGTCATGACACGCCTCCTGCGACAACCCCCTCACCCCTGCCCCTCTCCCCCGAAGCGGGGGTGAGGGGAGAAGAGATGCGCCGCAACAACCCCGGCGCCGACGCGCGGCTGTGGTCATGGCCGCGATACACGCCGAAGTCGTTGAACCAGTACCGCTTGGCGAGGCGGTAGAGCCAGCTCTTTTCTGGGATCTCGTTGCCGGGGTTGTATTGCGACGTGCGCACTTCCATCGCCTCCAGTTCGGCCAGCGCCGTCCCACGCGCCGTGGCGTCGCGGGCGCCGTGCCGTTCCACGAGTTGCTTGAGCAGGTCCGGCCGTTCCAGCACGATGCAGCCGCGCGTCGTCGATTGGGCCAGCGTGCGGAAGTCGCGCAGGAACTCCGATTGCAAGAACTTGTCCCGCAGCGGCCGCGAATCCTCCTCGCTGGAATGAATCGATTCCTTCGTGAACTGGATGACGGGGCACGGCTCGATGTCGCCCCACGGGTTGATGTGGTTCGTGATGCCGTTGGCCGCGGGACAGAGCGCCCGGCCCTCGCCGTCGAAGTAGGCGTCCACGATCAGGATCGGCTTCTTCGCCCGCATCTCCACGACGAACTTCCGCGCCCGCAACTGCTGCTCCGGCGTCAGGCACAGCTGCGAGTTGGCGTCCGGCCCCATCGGCCGG
>DATKHW010000805.1:0-8322 GCA_035546275.1 Gemmataceae bacterium | reverse complement strand
CTGACGCTCGACCCACCCTACGAGACGCTTCGCCGTTTACTCTTCTTTTCTGCGGTCCCATCCGTCGGGGAAGCGACGCGCCCCGGCGACGCGCCGCAAGAGGAATTTCGGCAGGTTCACTTCGATGCGGGCGAGGGCGCGGAGCGTTCGGCTGTTGACCTCCTGGATGAACGGATTGGCCTGCAACGACCGCCAAGCGCCGCCGCCCCATACGAATTGCAGCGCGGGCGCCGCTGTGCGCGGGAACGGCCAGCGCGTTCGGCTGCATTGCACGATCTGCTTGTACGGCAGCGCCGGATGCTTGCGCAGCACCCGGCCGCCCAGCTGCACCGTCACGCCCTTGCACGACGGCCGGCAAAACACCGTTTTCAGCTCCGGACAGTCGAAACCTTCGCCGAGCATCAGGCAGTTGCTCAGCACATCAAGGCGACCGGAGCGGAACGCCTCGATCTGGGCGTCGCGGTCGCTGTCGCCGCTGACCACGTCCGACCGCACCCCGGCCGCCCGCAGCAGACCATCGGCCTCGCGGCACTGCTGGAGCGTATGGAACGACAGCAGCGTCTTGCCCCAGCGCTCGCGGTCGCGCAGGTAGAACTCGGCGACCGACTGCGGCGTGTGGCGCGGGATCGTGTAGTGGTGGTAGGGGCTGAGGTAGCCGTCCTGGATCAGCGAGGCGATGCCGGCGTCCTTGAGGACGGCGTCGAAGCAGAGCTTGACGCGATCGGCCCGAAACGGCGTGGCCGACAGGCCGAGGATGAAACGCGGCCGGACGACCTGGTGCAGATGCGTCATGCTCTGGGCGGCGTCGTGCTGCGCCTCGTCCACCACCAGCAGATCGAGGCCGGTCGGCGGATCGCGGTCGAACATGGACAGGAAAACGGCGTCCACGCCGATGCGCCGCGTCTCATTTTCGGTGCGGGCCTGGTTGAGCAGATAGCGCCGCATGGCGACCCAGCCGACGCGGAGATGCAGGGTCTCTTGCAGCAGCCGGGCGATGAGCAGACCCATCACCGTCTTGCCCGATCCGGTGGGGCTGTCAATCAGGATCGACCGCAGCCCCTTGGTCTGAAAGAGGTCCCGCGCCTTGGAGACGATGCGCAGCTGGTAGGGCCGCGGCTGCACGTCCATGCGGCCGATCCATGCTTCGACGTCCATCGGCGTCTCCTCGTCCTGGCCTCGCGTCGCGGCGAATCAGAAGGGTTGTACCATCGGAAAGGACACGGGCGGTAGCTTGGTAGTTCGAGCGAAAAATGGGATAATCGATCGGCGTCAGGAGCGGGAGCCATGAAAATTGCGTTGCTCGACGGCGAAGAAGTGCTGGCGACGGAACAGGCCAACCACGGCAGCGGCGGCGGGTGGCTGTACGTCACCAACCGGCGCGTGATCTTCGAGCCGAACGCGCTCAGCTTCGGCAGCCGGGTGAGGGAGATTCCCCTGGAGGACATCGACGACGTCGGCCCGCACAACCTGCTGGGGATCATCCCGGACGGCATGGAAATTTGGACGCGCGACGGCAAGCGCCATCGGTTCGTCGTCTGGGGCCGCCGACGGCTCATCGACATGATCCATGTTTGCAAGAGCGGCATTGTCGAATAAGCAAGACGAGCCGACAGGGCAACCTCGACTTTGCCGCCGCCGCCGTTCGCGGTACACTGGCGGCCTTGTGGGGCAGGATTCCAATCCTGCCGCGCACCACGGCAGGATTGGAATCCTGCCCCACGGAGACGACGCATGGATGCGAACAACGGGGCGCGCGCGGTGCTGGTCCACGACTGGTTGACCGGGATGCGCGGCGGCGAGAAGTGCCTGGAAGTGCTGTGCCGCCGCTGGCCGCGCGCCCGGCTCTACACCCTTCTCCACAAGCGCGGAACCGTGTCACCGGCCGTCGAACGGATGCGGCCGCGGGCCAGCTTCCTCAACCGTCTGCCCGGCGTTCACGACTATTACCGATGGCTGTTGCCGCTGATGCCGTTGGCGGCGGCCAGCCTGGAATTGCCGCCGTGCGAGTTGGTTGTCAGCTTCAGCCATTGCGCCGCCAAGGGCGTCCGCGTTCCGCGCGGCGCCGTCCACGTCTGCTATTGCTTCACGCCGATGCGCTACGCCTGGCACATGCGCGAATCCTATTTCGGTCGCAGCTACCCGGCTCGGCTGCTGAACGGCGTCCTCGAACGGCTGCGCCAGTGGGACCGGCGGACGGCGGCCCGCGTCACGCACTTCCTGGCGATCAGCAAGACCGTGCAGCGGCGCATCGACGAGTGCTACGGCCGCGACAGCACGGTGATTTATCCGCCGGTGGACACGGACTTTTACCACCCCGCCCATGAACCGGCGCCGCGCGGAAATTTTTACCTTGTCGTATCCGCCTTCGCTCCTTACAAGCGGATCGACCTGGCGCTAACGGCCTGCAACCGCCTGGGCCGGCCGCTGGTCGTGGTCGGCGCGGGACAGGACGAGGCGCGGCTGCGGCGCAAGGCCGGCCCGATGGTGCGCTTCCTCGGATGGCAGTCGGATGCAGCGATCCGCGACCTGATGCGGCGCTGCAAGGCGCTTTTGTTTCCCGGCGAAGAGGATTTCGGCATTGTGCCGGTGGAGGCGATGGCGTGCGGGGCGCCGGTGATCGCTTTCGGCCGCGGCGGCGTCACGGAAACGGTGATCGCCCCGGGCGGCCGGCACGCTCCGACCGGCTTGTTCTTCACGGAGCAGACGGCGGACTGCCTCGCCGACGCCATGACGGCGTTCGAGATGCGGCCGGACGAATTCTCCCCGGCGGCGGCCCGACGGCAAGCGCTGCGCTTCAACAAGCAACGCTATGAGGAGGAAATGGTCGCGTTCCTAACCGGGGCGCTGCGGCCGGCCGAGGCGGAAGTACGCCGGGCGGCGTGATGAATCGTTGCAATCGACCGCCTGTTTTTGCGATAATCAGGCGCTGACGCAACCGCGCTGTTTCCGGGAGACGCCCCATGAGCAGTCTGCACCCCGCCTTGCCCTCCGTTTACGCCAACCGAGGGATCGCCTTGCCAGGTCTGGCGATCCTCATCCAGTCCGTCCACAAGGAGCCGCTGCCGGCGAACCGGCTCCTGCAGGCCCACGCCGACCTCTTTCCCGCCGACTTCGCCGAGCGAGCCCGGCGGATTGAGCTGCTGCGCCAGAACCGCGACATCCTCGCCCTCGTCGATCGCCAGCATAAAGCCGGCGAGATCGAAACCTTTCGCTACGGCAGTGGAACCTATGACGCCGCCGACGCCCGCCGGATGATGGAGGGCATCGATCGCCAGATGCTCCAGGAGGAGAGCTGGTGGAGCGAATTCGATCAGCGCGTCTTCCGCATCCACTACCAGATGGCCCGCGAGCTGAGCGACCAGACGGGCCGCGACCTGCGGATTCGCTGCGAATTCCAGACGGCCATGCAGGACATCGAGCGCGACACGGCGGCGCGACGCCGCCGGCTGGCCAAGGTCGCCTCCTTCGTGGACGAGGCCGAGGCCATGTTGCCCTACGAGGACTTTCACGCCATCCGGCAAGAGCTGCTGGAGGCCTGGGACGTTCTCACCAAATCGCTGCACAAGGCAAGCCGGCTGACCGCGCCGGAGCTGCACTGTGCGCCGTCGGGCAAACCGTTGGCCCGCGTCCTCCTGGCGGAAGCGCCGGTCCATCGGCTCCGGCCCGTGGCGCAAACGGTGTCCCCCGGATGGGTTTCCCGGCTGGGGCGGCAAATGGACGAGGTGCGGAGGAACACGCGGCGCATCCTGGACGAGGCCTTGCAAGATCTGCTGACGGAGCTGGAGTGGATCGCCTCTCACTGGATCGAGCAGCTCACGGCGCCGCCCGAGGCGGAGGAGGCGGAGGAGTTGGACGTGTCGCCGGAGGAGCGGGCGGCCCAGGAATCGCTGTTGCAGCCGTTGGACGACGAGCCGGAGTTTGAGCTGTCCGAGGAGGACGTGGTGACCGAACCGCTCGAACAGGCGGAGCGGTTGGAGGCGGAGCTGGACGAGGCGCCGGACGAGGAGGAGTTCGCGCTGTCCGAACAGGACGTGCTGGCCGAGCCGACCCAGGCCGACGCGGACCTGGAGTTCGAAGACATCGACCCGGACGACCACAGGGACCGGCCGCGGCATTGGAATGTCTAACCGGAAGGCGAGCCGGGGGCGTCCGCCCCCGGATGGAGGCGCGATGAGTCTTGGAACGAAGCGCTGGGGCGCGTTGGCGGTGGTGGAAGGCGCGACCGGGCTGCTGCTGATGTGGTTCGGGGCGCCGGGGCTGCCCGAACCGGCGGAAATCAACGCGGCGGCCCACGACCAGGCGGTCCGCTATGAGCCAAAGCAAAACGCCCCGCGGACCAACGCGGATCAGGGCGACGCATTATCGCCGATGCAGGAGGCCATGGCCCGACAGCTCGCCCAAGCGCGCGACGACGTTTATGAACAGTGGCGCGACCACCGCCAGCCGAGGGAAATCTACGCCGGCCGCATCGCCTTTTTCGCCGGCCTGTTTTTGGTGTTCGTGGCCGGCGTCCAACTGTACCTCGTAACGCCAGACAGCGTCCACAAGTGGTAGCGTCGCGGCACGCCGGCGGAAGGGCGCGCCACGGGGGGTGAAATCGACGGCGGCATCGCACCGCAACAGGGAAAACGCGACGTGGACAGCACGATCGGCGCCAAGCCGTGATCCACGTTCGCAGCGCGGATTGAGCACGCAGCGCAAGCAAGTGCTTTCGTTCAAGCACTTGCTTGCGCTGCGTGTTCGTGTTCGTTCATGAGGCCGTCAATTCTCCCCTTTATTGTACACGATAATCGCGTCGTGTTTGAGCTTATTGACGAGCCGTTTCATCTCCGTTTCCGCGATTTCATTCGCCAGCTTTTCCTTGATTTGCTTTTGCGTCTTCTCGTCCAGCGGCGTCGGCCCTTCGTACTCGCGGTGAACCACGCGGATGACGTGGAAGCCGCGTTCCAGCGCGACCACGGCCGTCTCGCCGTCGTTGAGCTGGAAGAGAAGACTTTCAACCTCCGGCGGCTTGATCTCGCCGCGCTTGGCGCCGATGCCCTCGCCCTTGCGGAAGGAGCTGTCGCCGTCGTCGAACTGCTCCGCCAGCTTGGCGAAGTCCTCGCCGTTGCGGGCGCGCTCCGCCAGCTCCTCGGCGAAGCGACGGGCGGCGGCCGGCGTCGCATAGCGCTTGTTCGACGTCAGGATGAACAGGTCCTGCCATTGCACGCTGTCGGGCCGGTGGAACTCCTCGGGATGCTTGTCGTAATAATCGAAGATCTGCTGCGGCCCAATCTCCTCGATAAACGGGTGAACACGCGCGTGGAGGTATTGCTCCACCATGTAATGCCGCTCCCACAGGCGGCGCTGCATTTCGAGGGAAACGCCCTGTTTCTTGAGGAAATCGCGCAGCTCTTCCTGCGTCTTGCAGTTGCCGGCCTTCATCCACTGGCGCAGCACCGTCTTCTCGAACTGTTCGCCGGCCTCTTGCTTGAGCTTTTCCACGGCCGTTTTCTTGCCGGCTTTCTCCAGCTTGGCGAAGGCGTCCTGGAGGACCACTTCGCGCTCGATGAGGGCGTTGAGCGCCTGGTTCCAGATTTCGGCCCGCTTTTGGGTGCGATCCGGTTCCGGCAGGTCGCGGGCGGCCATAAGACCGGGATAGGCCGCGGCGAGGACTTCCTCGTTGAGGACGACCTGGTTGTTGACGATGGCGCCGACGCGGGCGGCCGGCTCGCCGACGACGTAATTGGCCTGCGTCGCTTCCGGCAGCGGCGGGACCTCCGGCGGCTTGATCGCATCGCCCTCCGGCTTCTGGAAGCGCGTCACCGACGGCGGGACGTCGGGCGGGGCGTCGGCGCTCTGCATCGGATTCCGCGGCGGCAGCTGCACCGGCGACACGCCGTCCACCGGGCCGAAGCGCGGCTGGGCGGCGCAGCCGCAGGCCGTCAGGCAGAACGCGATCAGCGCCGATCCCATTAGCCGCCCCATGCTCATGCCACGCCCTCCGGCCGGCGGGGTGCGCACCGCGCCCAGCGTCGGACGGGCGCGATTTCCTCCCCGTAAGAGCGGCGGACTATACCCTGGCGCCGCCGCCGTGCAAGACGTCTTTGCCGGCCGTTTCCCCGCATCCTCGTGCCGGGGCTCCGCCCCGGCACGCCCTGCCCGGCAGGCTGTGCCTGCTGAATCATCCAGACGCGAGGCAGAGCCTCGCAAGCAGTGCGCTCCCGGGCAGAGCCCGGGAGCGAGAACAGTCGGCCGTTTCCCCGCGCATCGGCATTCCAGTTGCTTCCGACTTCTGCGGACCTTATTTCGGGGGCCATGCCATGAAGAACCTCGCATTCCTCGGCCGGCTGTTTCGGGACACGTTCAGCAACTTCCTGGAAGACCGCACCTTGCGCATGGCCGGCGCCCTGGCCTATTACAGCGTCTTCTCCATGGCCCCGCTGATCCTGATCGCCGTCGGCGTCGCCAGCCAGTTCTTCGACAAAGCGACGGCGCAGGAGCAGATTCTCCAGGAGATCGGCGAAACCGTCGGCCCCTCGGCGCGGGACGCCCTGGCCCAGATCCTGCAACACGCCGGCGGCGCCGGCAACGGCGTCGTCGCCACTATCGTCGGCGTCGTGCTGCTGCTCTTCGGCGCCTCGGGAGCTTTCGCCGAGCTGCAAGACGGGCTGAACAACATTTGGAAGGTGAAGCCGAAACCCGGCCTGGGCATCTGGGAGCTGATCAAGAACCGCCTGCTGTCGATCACGCTGGTGCTGGGAACGGGGTTCCTGCTGCTGGTGTCGCTGATCCTGACCGCCATTCTGTCGGCCGTGGGCGGCTGGATGGAACGGCACATGCCCGGTTCGACCTGGGTTTGGCACATATTGAACAGCATCCTGTCGCTGGTGGTGGTGGCGGCGCTGTTCGCGATGATTTTCAAAATCCTGCCGGACGCCAAGATCAGCTGGCGCGACGTGTGGATGGGGGCCGTCGTGACGTCGGCGCTGTTCACGATCGGCAAAGCGCTGATCGGCATGTATCTCGGCCGCAGCGGCCTGGCCGCGACTTATGGGGCGGCCGCGTCGATCGTCATCCTGCTGATGTGGGTCTATTATTCCGCGCTGATCCTGCTGTTCGGCGCCGAGTTCACGCACACCTATGCGCTGGCCACTCGCCGGCAGGTCGAGCCGATGGACCACGCCGTCGCCGACGGGAAGCAGCGGCGAAACCCCGCCATGTCGCCGTCCATATAAAATACCAGGCGTGTGTACAGGGCACTGCGGCTGCGCGCCGCCTGGCGAGAGAACACTCTCATGGACTGGTGGATTTACGTCGTGGCGGGGGCGGCGGCCGGCGCGGCCGGCTTCCTTGTCGTGCTGTTTCTGATCCTGCTAGTCGTCGGGCGCGGCGACCTGTCGCGCTTCGTGCTGGCGCGGGCCGCCATGCGGCGGATCATGGCCGACCCGGCGTTCGCCGCCAAGGTGCAGGACCTCATCACGCCGCCGCCTCCACCGCCCCCGCCGAAGAAGTCCGGCGCCCCGCTGCGTCTGCTGACGCTCTTGCAGCGCAAGGGCCGGCTGCTCGATTTCCTCCTGGAAGACATTCAAGGAGCGACCAACGAACAGATCGGCGCCGGCGTGCGCGAATTGCACAAGGAATCGCAGGCCGTGCTGAAGGAGCATCTGGATCTGGCGCCGGTGATGCCGCAGGCCGAAGGCGACACGGTGGAAGTGCCGGCCGGATTCGACCCATCGGCGATCCGCCTTACCGGCAATGTGACCGGCCAACCGCCGTTCCGCGGCGCGCTCAAGCATCACGGCTGGCGCGTCAAAGACTACACCCTGGCCGCTCCGCCGGAGGGACAGGACGAGTTCGTGGTGGCGCCGGCGGAAGTGGAATTGCCATAACGGCAATACGAGCCGGAAGCGTAAGCGACGGTTTTTGTCCGTCGCTCACGCTTCCGGCTCGTATGCCTGACCGTTGGAGGACAACCCCGTGGCGGCGTCTCGCTTTGTGGTCGGCATCGACCTCGGCACAACCAACAGCGGCGCGGCCTACGTGGACACCGGCGCCGCCGAGGCCGACGGCCGATCGCTGGATCTGCCAATCCCGCAAGTCGTCGGACCGAACACCGTCGCCGATCGGCTGCTTTTGCCCTCCTATTTGTATCTGCCGGGGCCCAGCGAAGTCGCCGCCGGCAGTCTGAAATTGCCGTGGGATGCGAACCGCGATTACGCCGTCGGGGAGTTCGCCCGGCAGTATGGGGCGCTGGCGCCGACGCGGCTCGTGTCGTCGGCCAAGTCGTGGCTATGTCATCCCGGCGTCGATCGCAAGGGGCCGATCCTGCCGTGGAAGGGG
>DATKHW010000804.1:0-8364 GCA_035546275.1 Gemmataceae bacterium | reverse complement strand
ACGTCGCACTACTTCCTCAACCGGGGCGGCCAGGGGTACGGGGGACAAGGAACGTCCGTCATGGGGCCGGCCGCCGGGGCCGTTCGCGCGGCGGCGACGCAGTCGAGCGCGACCCCCCGTTGACCAGTGCCGATGCTGGCGCCGTCCTTGCACTCCTCAATAGCGGGTGATGGAGCGGCGGGATCGAACTGTAGTGTCGGCCGCATAATGCCTGCAATTTGCGTAGAAGGACGGCATCGCTTTTCCCCTTCAGGTAAGGTCGAGGCCTGGCGCGGTGTTCCGTAGGCCGGGCTAATCCGTTGCTCCCCGTCTCCTCTGGGAGCGCCTCAATAGCCCCCGCTGTGAAGCTGTCTCCAGCCCCCGCCACACCACACGGAGCAGGCGGTTTTCCCACATTCCGCCTGTCCCGTCTGGGTAGTGTCCTACAGATGCGTTGCACCTAGAGGACCGGCGCCTGGCTGAAGCAGGGCCCGCACGCCTTGAGCACCGGCGGGTAGTTGCCCACGTTGCCGTAGCCGCCCCAGATTTAGAAGGCCCGTCCCGGCAGCAATACGCGGGCCAGGTTGGAAAACCGGGCGTGCAGCATGCGGTCGAATTGCTCGTCGGAGACGTGATCGTTGGCCAGCGGCCGGTCCTTGGCCCGCAGCTTCTTGGCGCTGGGCTGGTCCTTCCCCGCGTGGCGGGTCGGGGGGAGGGCCTCGTGGTGCGGGGCGCTCCGGAACGACGACAGCCCGGCGGCGATGCTTCGGCGTAGTCCGGCTGGATTTGGAGGACTCTACGCCACTCTGCGATCGCCTCGTCCCACTGGCCCATGGCCCCAAGGGCGGCGCCGAGGACGTGGTGGGCCAGGGCATTAGCGGGTTGGATTTGGAGGGCCTTGCGGTACTCCGCAATCGCCTCGTCCAACTGGTGGTTGGTGGCGAGGGCGACGCCGAGGTTGCAGTGGGCGTCGGCGAGGTCGGGCTGGATCGGCAGGGCCTTGTGGAACTCTGCGATCGCCGCGTCCAACCGATGCTTGGCGTAGAGGGCATTTCCGAGGTTGCAGTGGGTTTTGGCGTTGTCGGGTTGAATTTGGAGGAAGACCCTGTACTAAGAGTAATTCTACACCCCGCGCCCAACGATGGTTCCGTTTTGCATGGCGCCACGCACCGCCGCCGTACGGCCGGGCGACGCCGGTTCTGGCCGAAGGCGCGCACCGGTGCATCGCTGGTGGGCGGTTGTGCGCGTCGGGGAGGGAGTGCGATGCTGCGGTCGGCATCTGGGCAGACGACGGCGTGCAGATACTGGAACGGATCGATCCTTGCTTGCGCTGCCGGGTCAAGCGCTGTCGCCGGATCGGCGCGGAAATTTACAGCCGCGTGATGGCAACGGCTGACGACGGGCGAGCCGTGGCCATGAAGGGATGGCAGCTTCGCCAACGCAAGAAACTCGCTGGGCCGTTTCGGCTGGCGGTTGGGAACGGTTTTCCGGCCCAGCATTCTGGAAAGCGGCCTACGAAACCTCGATGGTCGCCGGTTTTCCGGCGAGGGAAGCGAGGCCTTGTGGTTATGGGAACGCCAACTCCGTCCACTGGGGCTTCGCCGTCTTTCCCACCGCTGCACATGCACAGTGAGCGGCGCCACGGGTTCCCGGACGGCGCCTGCGCCCACGGAGGCCCAGGGTCGTCACGGCTGCAGTCTGCGCGCGGCGCGCATCGCATGAATCAAGTCCCGGACGGCCCGCGCCTCCGTCCGGGCCGCCCGCACGGAGGTGGGCCCTTTCTGGCGCGCCCTACCGTTCTGAGCGACGGTCGCCTTGCCGTTGGCGGTTTTCGGGCCCGTCGAAAACCGCCAAGGCTCGTTCCGAAGTGCAGTCTGGCGGAGCTTCTCACGACCTTCCGGTGTGAGTTCGCCCCGCTTCTTCCGGTTCAAGCACCCGGCGAGCACGCGGCGAGGGTTAGGTATCCTGGCGGCTGCGGGCGCCGCGGCGCCGGCGGACGACGGGTTGCTTTCTAGTTCGGTGTCGGGTTTTTCCTGCATGGCGTCGTCAACCTGTACTTTCCGCGATTTCCCAACAATCAGCCATGAGCGATCGTCGCTGGGCGTAAAGTTGGCGTCGGGGTGGTGAAGCAGGAAGTCGGTGCAAGGGTGGACAAGAGCCGGTTCCCCGGACACGATGAGCGTTGTCTACGACGACTCGTCCTGCCAAGGAACCGGCCATGCCATTGTCGCACTTTCCCGCTCTCCTGTCCGCCTGGGTCTCCCAAATCGTCGCCGCCCTCGATCGCCGTTCCGCCACGCGGCTGCTCCTGCTCTTCCTCGGCGCCCTCTTCGCTCAAGGCCGAAGCACCGTCACCTCTTGGTGCCGCGCCGCCGGCGTTACCACCAGCTTCCGACGCGCCTACAACGCCCTGTGGGCCGATGGCCGCCGCGCCGAAGCCCTCGCCCACCGCCTGCTCTGCGTCGCGCTTTTGCCGCTGATGCGCCGCGTCCCCGGCGGGCATTTGCTGTTCGCCATCGACGACGCGCCCACGCCACGCTACGGCCCGTGCGTCCAAGGCGCCGGCGTCCACCACAACTACAAACCCAGCCCGGCCGGCGAGAAGTTCGTCTACGGATCTGTCTGGGGCGTCCTCGCCTGGCTGGTCCGTCGCCCCGCCTGGGACGCCCTGGCTCCGCCGCTGCGCGCCCTACCGCGGGAAAAACTCATCAAGCCAGTCCGCCGCGCTGCTTTGTTGCCTGCGGACCTGCGTCGTGGCGCTCGGCTCTTCGGCCTGGGGCGCCGCAGGGGTTCGGACCAGGGGTTTCTCGCGATACTTTTGCAGCGTGACGACGATCTGGCGGAACTCGCCAAGCATACGGGCCGCTGCCGTGCTGTAGCTTTGCACGGCCTCCAGGCTTTGTGCTTCCGCGGCCTTGGCCTGCAGAGCGGCCGCGCTGTAATGCGCGACAGCGGTCTGCTGGATCAGCATCACCTCGATCCAGTCGGTCGGGCCGCCCGCGTTATCGACCAGCCGCTCGAGAAACACCCCGCAACCCCGCGGCCCCACTTCGCTCTCCACCCCCACCGCTGTCGTCAGCCGGGACGGCAGCACGGAATGCCATAGGATGTCCGCCTGCTGTTCCGGCGGGCGGGCGGCCGCGGCCGGTCGATCCGGACGGGCCGGCGGTGAGGTCGGTGCTGGGGCCGGCGGAGGGCTGGTCGTCATTGGAAGTTGCACAGATTCCTGGCGCTTCCTTCGGGTTGGCGCGGGCCGTGCCTGTTGAGGGCCTTGCGAGGCCGGCCGGCCCTGAGAATTCGCCGACTGGGCCCTGCTCATCTTCATGCGTCGCCGCGCAGGCGCAGGGTCGGCGGCAGCCTTCCCAGAGGTTGCTTTAGTTTCCAGAGCGTTCACATTTGGTCTCCTTGCACTGGGGCTCGCTTCTCCGTTGCTTTACCATTGTACCGCCTAGCGAGCAGGCCACGCCAGGCTGGACGGCGGCGGGGCGTTTCGGGGCGTTTATGTGAACCGCGCCGCGCCTGTACGTCGAGAGAGACTGCCCAGCCGCGGCGCGGGGGAGACGAGTTGAGAGGGAGACGGCCGACGCCGGCGGGGGTGCTGCGATGCCGGACGCCGAACCGCTCCCCCAATAGGAGTAATCGCGGCGTGGGCGGCAGAGAGGACATTTCGTGAAGGCGGCGTGAATGCCCAGCAAATTGCATTAGCGGCCCGCACGCAGGCGCCAGGGGGCAGTGCGTTTGCCGCTCTCCAGCGCCTCCAGCCGGCGCTCGAGGGCTTGCAGGCGTCGGGCCTGTGCGGCGTGCGCGCGGCCAACGGCAATAGCAAGGACGGCGCCGACCAAAAAGGCGGTAGCGGAGGCGTCCAGCGAGCCGCGGTCGGTTGGGTCAAATGTCCCCGGCGGTGACGAACACGATGAACGCCAGGACGCACAGGGCGGCCAGCGTCCACAGATGCAACTTCGTGGAGTCGATCATTCGGCCGGCCTCCTGCGACGAGAAGGAGCCCATGCCGCCCATAATTACCGGGAAGGCAGTGGTGGTCAAGGGGGGTGGCCGCGCTGCGGGCTCTCGAAACGGCGGCAGGGAGATCCCAGATGGGGGACGGTGCGGGCGGAGGTGCAGTTGAGGCGCCAACGATCCTCGCCCGTCAGGCCTTTGAACGTCCAATTGCTCCCCGCGTGGCGTCGAGAACCTTGGCCAGTTCGTCCGCGTCGAGGCGTCGGCGATCGTGCCGCCCTGGTGTTTCGCCCGGCTCTGGTGGACAGGCCCCGGGCAGCGTAATACCGCCGCACCGCGACCGGCCGGGCGCAGCGGTGCCGAAAGCGTGGCATTTTGATACACGCTGGGACAGCAGAAACTGGAGATTTGACCGCACGGCGGGCTTGGCGTACGTTTGCGGCGTGGCCGATGCGGATTGTGGTTTTGCCTTCTGCGTTCCCCCCTTCCGTGCAATATCACGCGGCGCCGCCCTCCATCCCGCCTTGAACAACGGAGCAGATGTTATGCGCGTTTTCCAGACTTGCATCGTTCAGTTTCTCTGCGACGAGGACGGACCGACCGCGGTCGAATACGCCGTCATGCTCGCCCTCATCATCGTGGTGTGCATCGCCGCCATCACCGCGGTGGGCGTGAACGCCAACAACACCTATGGCTATGTGGCCGGCAAGGTCCGCCCGACCGGATCCTGAGTCGCGGCAATTCCCACTGATGCGACGACGCCCCGGGAATCGCTTCCTGGGGCGTCGTCGTTGAAGACGCTTTCGCCGACAATCTGGCGGATAGGAACCTTGAAATGGCTTTTGGAAGTCGCGCCTTCCCACGTTGCCGGTCTGTGGTGAACTGAGCCATAACCGGTAGACCGATCGAAGCTCAGCACGTTCCCGATCAGGAGCGTGGCGTCATTCCGCGCCAATCCGGCCGATGGCGGCTTATACTCACGGTCGGCAGCGGAATCCGCTTGTCGTCGGCCCCGCCGCGCCGGACAATCACTCCCGGCCGCCGCTCGTGTTCATATGGCAAGCCGTGCAGCGCCGCGCAGGCGAATCGGGCGGCGGCGCTGGATTCCCAGCCAGTTCCTTACTTTCAGGACGGGCTACTGGATGACGGCGACGGCCGCCATCCTGATCACGCCCAGCAGGCAAAGAAAAGTCGGGATCGTGTCCGGCCCCTGCCCTCCCCGCCGATATCGGCGGGGAGGGCAAGTCCGAGCATGTGCGAACAAGAGGACGACAGGGCAGAAAGCGCGTCAGGGTCGAGCACGCTCATTCTCCTTTAAGAAATGCAGCTGGCCCGGGCTGTACCGCCGCGCGGTGCTGATGAAGCGCTGTCCCGTGGCGGACGTCGCGTCTTTTGGGCTGAGGAACGACCAGACCACGTCCTTGTCCCGCGTCACTTCTCGGAGTTCACCGCCCTCTGAATCGACGATCAGCGTGTTGCCGTTGGGCAGACGCTGGCACATGCCCCGGTCTGCGGTGTAAAAGGGGCCGCTGTTTTCGCCGGAGTAGGACCACGGGATCGCCTGGCTCTGCGGGTCATACTCAAGGACGCGCGAGCCCGTCGGCAGGCCGCGGTTATCGAAGATCAGCAGGCGACCGTTGTCGAGGAACTGCGGATCGTGCTGAGCGCGCCAGGGGCCGCGGGCCGCCCAGACCACGGCGCCCGTCTCCACGTCCATCACGGCGAGGGCGTCCAGGTGCCGGAGCGAGATCAAGACCTGTCCGGCCTTGAAGCCGGGGAATCGCGAGGCCAGTTCCGGCGTCAGCAGGTGGATGGAGTTCACATGCAGGGCGTCCTTACGCAAGTCGTCCTCAGAGACGGGCGGCCCGTCCATGCTGGACCGGGACGCGTAAAACGGCCCGCCCCGCCTCAGGGAGTCCAGTAGGACGGAGTACGGCGAGTCCCGGAGCGCCTCAAGGATTGGCACGGTTTTCTTCAACGTCCCGTCGGGCGACAGGAGGACCAGCCGATCGACCATGCCGGGGGGTATGAACTCCAGCCGGTCCGGCGTGGTCTGGGTGAATTCGTGTTCGACCGCGTAGATCGTGCCCTCCTCCCCCACGTCCACGTCATGATGGACATGGCCGGCGTACTTCCACAGCAAATTAGAATCCTTGTCCAGCCTCGCCAGGCCGAAACCGCAAGCCGCCACGTCCATGCCGTGGAAGACGACCAGCAAGTCCCCGTTGGGGAACAGGCGGCAGCCAATAACGTACACCCGGTCGTCGCTGACGAGGCCCGGGACGTGGGGCGGGAGCGGCCAGACGCGGCTGAACGACGCGTCCCATTGATGCACTACGTCGCGGTGCATGTTCATCAGGTAAACGTGCGTGTTTTGGCCGTCGAGACTCGCGTAGGCGTAGAGCGTGAACCCGTCGAAGGTCCGGGCGGGGTCGTCGATCACGCCCCGGACGGCCGGCGGAGGAGGCGGGGCCGCCGCCGTCGCTCGGCCCCGCTGCCACCACTGCAGGCCGCCACTGAAGGCGTCGCCCAGCACGTTTGAGGGAGGCCACCGGTAGAAAATCACAGCGGCCCCCAACAGGAAGCTGAGGGCCATCAAGGCGCAGACGCCGAGGCAGAGCGAAACCCCGGTGTTGCGAAGTGTGCCTTTGGCCGCACCCGCCACGGCCGCGCCTTCTCTGTCCTTTGCCATGGCACATCCCCCCGCGGAATCGGGCGGCGGCAGCATTGCCCTCAACGCAGCTTGCCACACGCATGATGAAGTCGTTATGAGAATCTGAATGGATCGGTGGTCGGCCCCGCCGCCCGGCCGGCGAACCACGGCGGCGGACGCGACCGTTACTCTGGTCGCCATTGACCCAAGGACGCGCCGAAGCCGGCCGCTGCCGGAGGAGTTCGCACGCCTTTTCCCGGCCTCTGCCTGAGTCCGAACAGAATCTGACCAGGCAGGGCTCCGGCTCGTCCAGCATTGGGAATGGGCCGTGTAAGAAAGACCGGCGTTTCTCTCGGTCGCTCGTTCGCCTCGTCTCGCGCGTCGGGGAGACAGGCTTTCCGGACGCCAAAGGCAGGCGGCTTCCGGCCGCATTGAAAGTAGGGAGCAGCAATGCTTCTCCGTCAACTATTTGTATCTTTCAGATATTTATATAATCCTCGCGCCGCGTCTCCACGCAGCCGGGGGCCGTGCGGATGGGGTCGCGGTTGGGTGCGTTTCCGCACATCGTCCCATGCCCCCTGGCTTCCGGGTTCGCGCCTCCATTGAGGACTCATACTGGCACGGCAATCGTGCAACACCTGCGCCCAGCGGTACGGTGGTTGCTTCGTTCCGCGCTAGTAGATGCCTCACAAAGCAGGTTCTAAGCGCCCGCCGCCCCCCTCCCTCGCGGCCCCTGTCCGCCGCTCAAGAACCGCACGCGAAAAGGAGACGAACCGTGGACGCGATGCGCGCATGCACCCATGTGGTGCTGGTGGCGGACGACGAGGACGCGGTGCGAATGCTGGCCCGCCTTTATCTGGAGCGGCAGGGCTACGCCGTGCTCGCCGCCAGCGACGGGCTCTCGGCGCTGCGGCTGGCGGCAGGCTGCCCGGTGCCGGTCGACCTGCTCGTGGCCGACATGACGATGCCGGGAATGGACGGGCCGGAACAGGCGCGCCGGTTGGCGGACCTCCACCCTGAGGTGAAGATCCTCTTCATGTCCGGCTATAGCGGCGATGCCCTGGCGACGGTTTGCTGGCGCTGGACGCCCACTTCCTGGAGAAGTCTTTCAACGGCGACGCCCTGGCTCGCGCGACCCGCGAGGCGCTGGCTGGGGCGCGGAACAGGGTCTCGGTCGCCTGCGTGGCGTGAGCGGGCGCGGCGGCCGAACTCCCCTGGGGCGCCGCCCGTAGCAGTCGAGGCGTGGTTCCGGAGAACCCTGTTACGTCTCGCCAGCCAGAAGCCGATCGATTGTCACTGGGGCCCAGCTCCAGTCGATGCGTCGGGCTCTGTGCGTTTGCGGAAAGCTGTTGCGGCGGCGAAGCACGAACTTTGGCATCACGCGCCCGGCCGTCGATCGAGCGTCACCGGCGATCCCCGTGAGTCGGCCGCAGGATTAACAGAGTCCTTGCGGGGGCGTAACACCACCCGGAAGCCAAGGCGGCTGTCGCAGAAGCCGGGAACGTGGTTGAAGCGGCGGGCCGAGCGGCAGCTCATCGGGTGGACGTACCACGAACCGCCGCGAAGGACACGGTCTTCGCCGGTTACCACACCGGCTGGATCCTTGATTTATGCATCTTGGTACGGGCTGTAGCCGTCGGAGCACCGCTGCCAGACGTTCCCGTGCATGTCGTATAGCCCCCCGGGTTTGCCTTGAATTTCCCTACGAGGCACTAAAGGCGCCGAACTGGGATGTCCACTCCTGCTTGGACGCGGTGTTTATCCTGCGGCAGCTG
>DATKHW010000803.1:0-18846 GCA_035546275.1 Gemmataceae bacterium | reverse complement strand
CGCCACACGGATGTCCCGCTGTCGCTCCGCAGCGAAGCCGAAGCAGGCTTGTATGTCCGCACGTGTCAGGTACAGAAAGTCGTCATGAATCTCTTCGACGGTCATCCCGGCCGCAAGATACGAATAGACGTCGCCGACGGTGATGCGCATGCCGCGGATACACGGCCGGCCGCTGCGCTTGCCCGTCTCGATGATGATTCGTGAACGCCATGATTCGTTCATCCCGCCCTCAGCTTTCAATCAAGAATCAGCTCCACGCCGTCCTCTTTTTCAACTCCATCGGAGCAGTGAATCCGAATGATGTCACTGAGCCAGTCGAAAACCGTCGGTCCGGCATTGTTTCTTGCTCGCTCCAACTCCGCGATGTAAATGTGTCGATTTGCCGGGAGGCAGTTCCTCAATATTCGCTCTAACTGCCGCACCGTTTCAGGATAGCCAAGACGCTCGCGCGATACATCCACGTTCTTCCAGCGAAGGACAAACCCGTTGTCCGGTGTGCCGAAACCGCCCCGCAGAATGTCGTTGAACGCGTCAAGGTTACGCCCCCATGCGGTGCCAGGGATCAATACTCGACTAATTAAGTCGTAGAATTCTTCCAGGCTGCCGAATTCTCGGCCATCAATCTCATACACCACCTTGGCCATCCGAAATCCTCTGGGCACTCAAGAATCTATTTCACCCCTTTGATGTTCGTATCAAACAACAACCGCTGCCCCGCCTTCACCAGCGCCAGCGTCAGCATCGAGCCCAGCCGCCGGTCGCGCAGCCCCAGCCGGCCCGCCTCGCGGATGCGCTCCGCCGCCAGCTCGAATTTGCCCTTCTCGTAGGCCATCAGGCCGGCCAGCAGCACCGTCTGCCGCAACGGCTCGTCCAGCTTCCACTCCGCCCGCCGATTGGGATCGACTTCCCTCCACCAACGCACCGCCTCATCGAAGTTGGAACGGTCGAACGCTTGCCGTCCCAACAGCGCACGGGCATACGACGCCGACGGGCTTTTGTCCGCAGCCGCCGCCTTCATCAGCGACTGCCGGGCGGCGTCGTCGTTTTTTAGGTGCAGCTGCGCCCACGCCATGACGTAATGGCTCTCGGCCGTCAGGGCCGGATCGCCGGCCGCCGCTCGCTGGCTCAGCTCCACGGCCTTGGGGTAATTGCGCGCCGCCAGGCAGCAGACGGCGCCGAGATAGTGGAACCGCGCGTCTTTCACCGCTGGCCGATCCATCACCGCCGCCTGCGACGCCAAACCCTGCCGATCAGCCGACGCCGACCGCACCGCCGCCAGGCACCACAAGGCGTCAATGTGGTTCGGATCGTGTCTCAGGCATTCCTGCAATAGCTTGGCTGCGTGGTCCAGCGCCGCTCGGTCCGGAGGAGGCGCCGCGTCCCTTTCCTTCGCTTCCTCGCCGGCCTTTTTTCGGCGAAATCCGGACTGGATCGCCAGACGGGCGCCGAGGAAAGCCACGGCGGCGCGCTGCGGGCCGTGCGTCAACCCTAGCGCTCGGTCGATGGCCTCAGCGCGGGCGCGGGCGTCGCCGCGCTGCTGCTCGATGATGGCTTGACGGATCAGCGGCCAGTGATCGGTCGGATTGAGACGATGCCAGCCAGCCAGCAGCGCTGCCGCCCGGTCCATGTCGCCTTTGCGATAGAGCAGACAAGCCAGGCGGTCGTGTCCCTTCAAGCTGGTCGGCGCCAGGCGCAGCAACACCTCGATGCATTCCAGCGCGGCGTCCTTCCGTCCCGCCTCCTCCTCCTCCGCTTGCGAGCGCGCCAGCAGGAGCGCCTCCCCCTTTGGGGCATAATCGGCACCCAGCGGCTCCGGAAAGCGGCCGGGAGCAAGGACGGCGCAGCGCTTCAGATAAGTGTATTCGGCGTCGTCGAGATTCCACTGGCGCTGCGCGAAATACTGGCGGGCGGGCGCCGGGTCGGCGAAGGTCCGCGCGAACAGGTCGAGGTCGCGCTCACCGGACACGTCGAGCGCGCTCGCCGCCCGGACGTAGAGCCACGCGTGGATCGGCTGGACCGCCTCCGGGAACGAGGCCGCCAGGTGATGGTATCCTTGGGCCGCCGCCTTATCGACGGCGGCGACAGAAGCCAGCAGGTCGCAGAGCTGCACCTGCTCCTCGGCCGAAATCGGCACGTTCAGCGACCGGGCCTCGGCGTGGACCGCGGACATCACCCCGGCGTATTCGGCGTTGCCCGGCTGGGCATAGCGGGCCAGCAGACGCACCGCCCAGGCCACGTTTTTCGGTTTGTCCTCCGGTTGCGTCGGCTTGCCCAGCGCCCCGCAAAGACCGAGATACGCGGCCGTGAATGGGTCTTTCGGTTGTTCCTGTTCCAGGGCGGTGCGCAGGTGCTTGTACGCCTGGTCGTAACGGCCCAATCGGGCCAGCGACAGACCGAGGCCGCGCAGCAGCACCGGCGTCGGGGCTGTGTTCTGCAGCAGCTTCCCGAACAGATCGGCCGCCTCCTGAAATGTGCCTTGACGATAAAGCGACTGGGCCAGCGCGAGTTGCCCTTCCAGAATGAGAGCGTTCAGATCGCCGCCGAGAACCGGGCAGGTATAAGGCCCTTTCGCAGCCAATCGGCGAACATAGGAGCGGCCTTCGGGGAACGCTTCGACCCACGCGCGTTGCGGCGCCTGGCTCCAGAGCGGCAGACCGCGCGGGCCGACGGCCCGCTGCAGCGCGCGGACGGCCAACCCGGGGTCCCCGCCGGTCGCCGCCAGCGAGACGCCCATTTGCCAGGTGACGAAGGGACAGCCGGCGTCGATGCGGTTGGCCTCGGCCAGATAGCGCAGTCCGTCCTGCGGCCGGCCAATGCGGTGCAACACAGCGCCAAGATAGAAGGCCGGATCGATGGCGGCTTTGCCCGCCTGTTCATAAGCCGTGGTCAGCGCCGCCAGGGTCTGATCGATCTCGCCGCGGCGATAAAAGCAGAGTCCTTGCCAGAAACGCGCTTCGGGACAAGGCGATTGCAGGACCACGATGCGGCCAAGCATTTCAAGGGCGCCGTCCTTGGCGTCCGCCCCGGCCGCGAACAGCCGGCGAGCTTCGGCCAGGGCGGCGTCGATCACCTTGGCCCGGGCGTCCGCTTCCGGCGTGTGCAGCAGCGCCGCCGCCTGGAGAGTGTGCTGAAATGCCTCTTCGTAATGTCTCTCCTTGAGCGCGGCGTCCGTGGCGGCCTGACGGCATTCGCCCGCGAGGATGCGGATCCGGTCTTGCCAGGCGGGCGCCAGCCGCGTGTTGTGCAGCGATTCGACCGTCGCAAGCGCGGTTCGCCAATCGCCCTGCTCCAGGCTGCGGCGAGCGCGCTTGCAGCCGCGGGCGCAGATCGGACCGGGGCCGATTATCAAGTACAGCCCCGTCCCCACGATAAGGAGGCCGGCAAGACCCGCGATGCAGACGACGGCGACGAGTAACCACATGCTGCGTTCGTCCGTTGGACTGTTTCTTGCCTCGAGCGGCGTGCTTACGCACCAAATTACCGCACTTAGGCCGTTCCTTCAAGCAGCCCGGCATCGTCGCCGGTCGGCTGCCGGCGTCCGTTCTGAAGGAATTCCTCAATTTTGTGTACTTCGGCGCCAAGCCGGCGAGCCTCGCGGATAACCGCATTGGCCTCCGTTTTCATCCGCTGACTGAGCCCGCGCGCCAATGCTGCGATCTCCGTCAACCGCGGCTCCAGGTCGCCGCGCTGCTTCGCCCGCACCTGCTTCCACACCGCCGTTAGATAATTGCGGAAACGATCCAGCACGTTCCGCGCTTCCTCTTCCGGCGACAACTGCGGCGTCGGCTCAGCCGGCCGCGGCAGGGCGTCGCGTAACAGCTGATCGAGATAGCCGACGTACTTTTCCAGATTCTCGCGGCATTCGCGGTACAGCGCCTGATTTTGCTCTTCGTAAGCCTGTTCGCCGTAGCGCTCCTGGGCGTGGACGTGTTCAAAAAGCTCATTGCGGTCTCGGCCGGTCGCCTGGGCCGCCTCCGCGGCCAGATCGAGGCAGCGCCGCACTAATTGAGCGAAGCGGGGCCAGGGCGGATCGAGCCCCTGTCCGCGACTGCTCTCCAGGCTTTGCAGCAGCTCGCGCATTTCCGCCATGCGCTGGACGGCCTTCGGCTCATCGTCGTAGCGGAGCGCTTCGAGCAAATCTTGATGGAGCTGCGTCGCTTTGCTGCGGATGCGCGTGCGGAAGCCGCCGCTGAACTGCGGCAGCAGCTCGTCGATCATGCCCAGGGCTTCGTCGATGTCCGCCCGCGTCGGCCGACGCGCCGGAGCCGCGGCTTCTATCACCGCTGATTCTGTCCGCTCCCGGCCGCCGGACTGCCGCACCCGGACCCGCACTTCGATGTTATGCTTCACGTCAATGGCGAATTCCACCTCGACCGGCGAGCCGACCGGCAGATTTGGATCGAGGTCGGAAACGACCATCTGCTTGACGACACGGTTTTCCTCAAATATTGGCACCACGATGCGCCCGGCCTGGTCGTGCGTCCGGCAAGTAAGCTGGAAGGCGCCTGGCAGCGTCGCTCCAATCGGCGCGACGACCTGTTTGACCCGCTGTCCGCTGCGATTCAGCACTTCGATTTGCAGCGGCTTGGCGATAATCTGAGTCGGGAGCACGCCGCGTCCCAGAGCCCGACCGGCCTCCTGGCAGCGCACAGGCACAACTACACGCGCGACCTCGCGAGCTTCGCCGTCGCAAACCGCCAACTCCAGGACGTTGACCGTTTCCCGCTGCAATACCAGATCCTGTGCGAACGAGCCGCGCTCGTCCAAAAACACCTCCTCAGTCAGGCCCGTGGCCAGCGAACGGATGCGCACCGACGCCCCCTCAAGAAAGGGGTCAGGGGTCAGGGGACAGGGGTCAGTCGAAGCGGCGCCTATTCGGACCACCCCTGTCAGCTGATATTTCGGATCTGGCGTATTGGCCGGACTGGCGACGTGCAGCTCTAATACCTTGTCTCCTGACCCCTGACCCCTGACCCCTGATCCCTGGAAAAGGTAGCGCGTCCCATGACCAGCCGCCCGCAGGGCGGCGCCGTAGGCCACGCACAGATCCGGCTCGTGCAGCAGCGGCTCCAGCGTGCGAACATGGTCGGGCAGCTCGGGGTTGCAGAGCGCCGCCCGCACCGTTTCGCGCACCAGCGGCACACGACTGGATCCGCCCACCAGCACCACGTAATCTACGTCGGAAAGACGAATTCCGGCTCGGGCTCGCGCCCGCGCCAAAGCGTCCCGGCAACAGTCGATCGTGCGATCCACTTTCTGCCGAATGATCCCGTTGAACGCAGCGCGCTCTACGGTTGTTTCCAGCGCCAGCGCTTTGCCGTCCTGCGTGAACGTCAGGCTCGGGACGTACCTTTTCACCCTTTCGGAGTCGGTTAGCGCGATCTTAATTCCCTCGGCCACATGCACCAATCGGCCGAAATGGACCGCGCCGGCCGGCGTGGACGGATCGAAGAGCGCGGCAGGAGACGTCGTATCGCCGCCCTCAATCGTCCATGTGCCGTGTTCGATCAAATGCGTCGCCAGCAGACGGTCGAAGTCGTCGCCGCCGAGGAAGGGGTCGCCGCTTACGCTCAGCACTTCATGATCGCCGAGCCGGCGGCGGATGATCGACACGTCGAACGTACCTCCGCCGAGGTCGTAGACCAGATAAACCGCATCGCCGTGATTCTCGATCCAGGAGTAATAAATGGCCGCCGCCGTCGGCTCATGGAGCAGTTCCACGACATCATACCCGGCCAACTCGCCCGCTTGCCGCGTGGCCTCGATCTGGTTGTGATTGAAGTAGGCCGGCATCGTGATGACGGCCGAATCAAGCAGATAATTGGAATCGTTGAGCGTTCGGGCCAGCAGGTCGCGCAGCGACCGCAAAATGACGGCCGATGCCTGCGGCGGCGACAGCGTTTCGGAGCCGAGCGTGAATTGCTTATCGAGGCCCATGAAGCGCTTGACCGACGACAGCGGCAGCGTGGGCGTTGGGGCAGGGTCGGAGACCGTGCCCCAACCCGGGGGGACGACCATGCCCCAACCTGGCGCCCTGAGGTCCCGCGCCGGCCGACCGGCGACGAGCCGTCCGAGTCCGGCGTGCCAACCGAGGACGGAGGGGAAGGTCATGCGGCCCTGGTCATCGGCGCCGGTGAGGAGCGCGCTGTCGGCGGCGTCCAGCAAAGCGATGACGCTGTTGGTGGTGCCGAGATCGATGCCGACGGTCTTACGGACTTTGGGGCCGGACCCGGCGGACTGGATTGGCGTCGGCATGAGCAGGGGCAGTTGACGGTTTCGTGGCGGAACGAAGTGTATTCTGCCTGCGCGCTTGCGGAACTGTCAACGAACAATCGATGGTTTGAACAGCAGGCATAGCGCTGCTTCGCAAACGCCTCAATGTCCTGCCGGGCTCTTGATCTGCCCCAGCTTCGTCTTAGCAGCCTCGGCCTGCGGCGTATTGGGGCACGCCTGCACGACCCATTCCAGGCAAAGGATCGCTCGCTGCGGCTGGTCCTTGTGCAGAAAGGCGTCGGCCAGGTCAAGGTACATCTCGCCGAGTCGATCCGTCATCTTGTCGCAAGCCGCCCGCAGCTCTTCCGGATCGCTGCGAATCTTCGCTTCCAACTGGATCGCCTCCGCGGCTTGCGGCAAGTCGCCGTAATCCGCCCGTAGCGTTCTGCAGCGGTCCAGGCAGGCGAGGAAGCGCTGCTCGTGCAAATCGGCTTGGGCCAGCGACAGCAGTTGGCCCGCTCGCCGCGCCCGATCCGCGTTGGCGGCGTCGGCGGCCGGCGCCATATGCACCGCCTGCTGTACGGCCTTATCGGCGGGTTGCAGGCCGGCCAAAACGTGGTCGAGTTGCTGACCGAACTCGGTCGGTTTGATGTAGCCGTCCTGCCGCGCCAGAATGTTGCCGTCCGGGTCGGCGAAGATCAGCGTTGGGTATCCCTGGATATTCAGCTTTTGCGCGAGGACCGCATCCTTTTCGCCGTCGAGGCGCAGTGCGACGAATCGCTCCGTCAGCACCTTGGCCACAGCCGGGTCGCGGAAGGTGGTCGTTTCGAGCATTCGGCACCAGTGACAGTCCTTGGTGCTGAAGTCGATGACGAGCGGCCGGTTCTTGTCGTGGGCCTCGCGGCGGGCGGCGTTGTAGTCGCTGAGCCACGTAACGCCCTGGGCGCGCACGGGCGCGGCAGCCAGTATCAGGAGGCCGGCGCACAGCGCGACCGTGCGGTAGAGACGGGAAACGGTGGTCATGGTCGATCCTCGTCCTTAAGGATCTAGATTGGAAAGACGAAATCCGGCCGCGGCGGCTCCGCGACGCGACTTGGGCGGCGCCTTTTACGGTATGGAGGGATGCGCTGTCAAGGCGACGCCGCACTATTCGGCCGTCTCCACGAACGCCGCCCCACCCTGCCCGCCGCCGACGCAGAGCGTCGCCAATCCACGCCGCAGGCCACGGCGCCGCAGCTCTTTCAGCAGCGTCAGCACGAGCCGCGTTCCCGTCGCCCCGACTGGATGGCCCAGCGCGATCGCCCCGCCGTTGACGTTCAGCTTGTTCGGGTCGATCATTCCCAGCGCCGATTCGCGTCCCAGCATTTCTCGGGCGAAGGAGTCGGATGCGAATGCTTTTTCGTTAACCAGCACGACAGCCGCGAACGCCTCGTTCATTTCGATCAGGTCGAAAGCCTCCAACCGCAGGCCCGTCTTCGCCAGCAGCTTGCTCGTGGCATAGATCGGACCAAGCGCCATCCGCTCCGGTTCGACGCCGGCGTAGGCGAAAGCGCGCAGATAACCCAGGGGACGCCGTCCCTCCGCGCGCACCGCCGCGCCCGGCGCCACGATCACCGCCGCCGCTCCATCGGTCACCTGCGATGAGTTGCCGACTGTCACTGTGCCGTCCTTTTCAAAGAATGGCTTGAGTCGGGCCAGCGCATCCAGCGTCTGCTCCTTGCGCACGCCGTTGTCTTCTTTGGCGTCGCCGACAGGCGCGATTTCCGCGGCGAGGACGCCGCGTTTCTGAGCGTCGGCGGCGCGGCGATGGCTTTCCAGGCCGAAGGCGTCTTGATCCGCCCGCGTCACGCCGAACTCGCGGGCCGAGAAATCGGCCAACGATCCCATCAGCTTGCCGCACATCGGGTCGGTTAGGCCCAGCTGCACGCCGACGACCGGCTTGAAATGCCGCGGCCGGAACGACAGCAGCGTTTTGAGCCGCTGCCACGCAGTCTTCGCCTTGCTCAGCCGGAGATAAAGCGCGGTCGCTTCGGTGCTGTAGAGCAACGGAATCCGGCTCATCGACTCGACGCCGCCGGCCAGGACCATTTTCGCCTCGCCGAGCCGAATGAGCTGGGCGGCCGTGGTGATCGCCTCCATGCCAGAGGCGCAATTGCGCTGAACCGTGTGGGCGATGCGGTCGGCCGGCACGCCGGCCTTGAGAGCGACGACGCGGGCGATGTTGGCGGCGTCGGCGGGCTGGACGACGTTGCCGACGACGACTTGGTCGATCTGGTCTGGACGCAAGTCGGCGCGGCGCATGGCTTCCACTGCGGCGATCCGACCAAGTTCCTGGGCTGGGAGGGATGCGAAAACGCCGTTGGCCTTGGCGAACGGCGTGCGGGCGCCTTCCAGAATGGCGATGTCCAACATAGTTCAACTCCTCGCGCTCGCCGCTCAGGATGCAGCGGGCGCCAACCCCGGCAGCGGCGGCACAGCCTCGCGCAGCTTGCGGCGCAGCACCTTGCCAAGAAAATTCTTCGGCAATTCGCCCACCACGTCAAACTGTCGCGGCCGTTTGTGCTTGCTGAGGTGCAGCCGGCAATGGGCCTCCAGCGCCCCCATGTCCAGCTTCACGTCCCCCTGCGGCACGATCAGCGCCTTGACGGTCTCGCCGCGCTCGGCGTCGGGCGCCCCAATCACCGCCGCTTCGCCGACCCCAGGGAAGGCACGGATCACTTCCTCCACCTCCGCCGGGAACACCAGAAAACCCGACGTTTTGATAATATCCCGCTTCCGATCGACGATAGTGTAATACCCCTCGGCGTCGCGCCGGACCATGTCGCCGGTGTAAAGCCAGCCCTCCTTCAGCACCGACTGCGTCGCCCACGGATTGTTGAAGTATCCCTTCATCACCTGCGGCCCGCGCACCGCCAGCTCGCCGACGCCGTCGCGCAGCTCCGCCCCCGTTTCCGGGTCGGCCAGACGCGCTTCCGTGTCCGGCAACGGCTGGCCGATTGTCCCGGGCCGATTGCTGGCGCCCGGCCGATTGGCGTGCGTCACCGGACTGGCCTCGGTAAGGCCGTAGCCTTCAACCAATCCGACGACCCCATAACTCTCGAATTCGCGCCTGACCTCCGGTTCCAGAGCCGACGCGCCCGACAGGGCCATCTCGATGAACGACAGGTCGTGCGATCGGCCGCGCATCACCTTGTTCAGCGCGTGCAGCATGGCCGGCACCGCGGGCACGATGTCGGGGCGCTGCTCCTCAAGCAGCGCCAGCACCTGCCGCGCCTCGAAGCGCGGATGCAAATACAGCGTCGCCGCCTTGGCCCAGCTGGTCAGCAACGACACCGTCAGCCCGTAAGAATGAAAGAATGGCAGCACGCCGAGAATGCCGCCCTCCCCGTCGTCGCCAGGACACAGGCTCCGCAGCTGCATGGCGTTGGCCAGCAAGTTGCGATGCGTCAGCATCACGGCTTTCGGCGACGCCGTGGTGCCGCCCGTCGGCGCCAGCACGGCCACGTCCTCGGCCGGGTTGACGGCAATCGGCTTGACCATCGGCTCGCCAGCGATCAATTCATCAAAGCGATGGCGGTGAGCGTCGCTGGGCAACCGCAGATAGCCGTTGCGGCGGAGGCGTTCAATGCGGTAGAGCATCCCGCGCCACATCGCCATGCGCCGGGCCAGCGAGGTGAGAACCACATGCTCCAGCGGACCGCGCTTTAACGCCCCGACGGCGGCCGGCGCCAGCAGATCAAGGGTGACCAGCAGGTGACAGCCGGTCGCCTCGATCCAGTGGCCGATCTCTTCCGCCACCATTAGCGGGCTGAGCTGAAGCGCCGTCGCCCCGGTGAGCCAGACCGCCTGCAGGGCGACGAGGTACTCCGGAATGTTCGGCAGCAGAAGGCCGATATGGCGTCCAGGCCGGGCGCCGAGGTCGGCCAAAGCACGGGCCAACCGGCGGGCCTGGTCGCCGAGTTGAGCAAAGGAGACAGCCTTGCCGTAAAGCGTGCAGGCCGGCCGATCGGGAAAGCGGCGCGCCGCCGTCTCCAGCAGGGCCGTCAGCGGCGCCTGAGGATACGGAACTGTCGTCGGCATGTCGCAGGGGTAAGAATCGAGCCAGACCTGCCTCCAGTCGGGCGAACCGACCGGCGTGGTCACGGCGTCCACTATCGTTGCCATGACGGAACCTTCCCTGCCGCGCGGACGACTCGCGTTGCGCTCCGCAATCATCGCGGGCCTGAAGGGGGACGGGAAGAGGGGTGAACGGGCGCGAGAACAGATCCGGGCCTCGACGGCCGTGCGGCATGCACCAGTGGATTCGGGAGCGCTCTTCTCTTCTCCCTGATATATTCTAGGTTGCTTATGCAGCCCGGACAACCGCCCCCTTCGTGATTTAGCGACGTAGCCCACACCATAAGGACGGATAGGCGCGGCCGGGATCAACCCGGCGACTTTGCCGATCCGGGAGGTTAGCCGTTTCATGCCGCCTTTGCTGGAGAGTCACCTGGTTGGTTGGCCGTGCCGCCGCGGCAAGGTACGCGACGTGTACGACCTCGGCGACCGCCTGGCGATCGTGGCGACTGATCGCATCAGCGCCTTCGACTGGGTGCTGCCGACGCCGATTCCGGATAAGGGCCGCGTGCTGACGGCGCTGACCGTGTTCTGGCTAGAGAGGCTGAATCCTCCCAGTCATCTGATAAGCACGGACCTGCGAGCCATGCCGGCGGCGTTCCAAACGGCGGACCTGCAGGGGCGAACGTGCCTAGTCCGCAAGGCGCGGGTGGCGCCGATCGAATGCGTGGTGCGCGGTTGGCTGGCCGGCTCCGGCTGGAAGGATTACCATGCGACCGGCTCGGTCTGCGGCGTCAGGCTGCCGCCGGGGTTGCGGCAAAGCGAGAAGCTGCCGGCGTCGATCTTCACGCCAGCAACGAAAGAGGAACACGGCCACGACCAGAACATCTCGTTCGAGGAGGCTGCGAAGATCGTCGGCGCCGATGCGGCGGCCCAGCTGCGCGACCGCAGCATCGACCTGTATCAGCGAGCCGCCGACCATGCCGCGGCGCGTGGCGTGATCCTGGCGGACACGAAATTCGAGTGGGGCTGGACGCCGGACGGTTCGCTGATTCTGGTGGACGAGGTCCTGACGCCAGATAGCTCGCGCTTTTGGCCGACCGACGGCTGGAAGGTCGGCGAGAACCCGCCGTCGTTCGACAAGCAATACGTCCGCGATTGGCTGGACACGACGGGCTGGGACAAGAACAGCCCGCCGCCGGCGCTGCCGGAAGAGGTGGTACGGCGGACGCGTGAGAAGTATCTGGAGGCGCATGAGCGGCTGACGGGGCGGCGGCTGACAAGCTGACCTTGGCGTGGCTGGACCTGGCAGGACCCCGGTGAAGTCACAGAAATCGTCGGCCGTCCTACCGTCCGCTGGAGGCCAATTCTCGTTCAGTGACCGCCTCTGGCCGGACCGGCGGCGCCGAGGCCCGCGCAGGCGCCTTAACAGAGCGGCGCCAGCGCCGGCCCATGCCCTCCAGTCAAAAAGGCATATGATCCGCCGGCACGACCGACTACACCGTCGTCCGCATGAAAATAGCCAAGACCGACAGCCTTATGATGATTCCGACGCCCACGTAAAGCAGCACGGAACAAGTCGTCAGCCGATGATCGCTTCGAGCCGCTGCCCTTCCATTAACACGAGTGGTTTTTTCAATACGATCCGCACGCGCTCCCCTTCCACGTCATGTTCCGCCTCCACGGCCTTGTCGCCGACTTGCACGCTCGCTTTGGTGGGCTTCAGGCCGTCCGCGACGGCGAACGCCAGCGTCGTCAGCCGCAGCTTGCCCCAGCGCACCTCGATCGTCTGCTGCTGCGTCCCGTTCTCGCGCTTCTGCGTGATCGTCCCCCAGCCCTCCGCCGACGTGAACGCCGCACGGAAATCGTCCGGTCCCAGTCGCGGGGTGAAGCCGAAATGCCCCTTAGGTCCGTGGTATTCAAACCCGCACGTCGCCAGGAAGACGCCGTAGCTGGCCATCGACCGCGCATAATGGTCGCCGCACTCCACCTCATTCCACGGGTTGCGGCGCGAGGCGTGGTGCCGTTCGTGCAGCGACCGGCAGACCGACAGGCCCTCGGTCAGCAGGCCCTCCCAAATCATGTGGCCGGCCGCCTGGTACTCGAAGCCGTTCATGCACTCGTTGAAATAGCCGGCAAAGCCGGGGTTCACGTTGCCGTCCACGCCTTCGCGGCCGCCCTTGGGCCACGTACACATGATGAGGCCGCCCTCGCCCGGCATGGCGTACCACCGGCCGTTGGGATAGACCTTGCGGTACGGCCCCACATCCGGCGTCCAGTTATATTTCCAGAGCGATTGCAGGGCCTGCCGCGTTTTGTCTTCCGGCAGAATGCGGCCGAGGCCGACCTGGAACGCCCAGCTTTGGCCGAACACCTGGTCGATGAAACAGCCGGTCCCGATTTTCAGCGCTTCCGGGTGTTTCGGGTCCGGTTTATGGTAGAAATAGGCGCCGTTCCACAAGTCGGCCGTCACTTTCTCGCTGCCGCTCTCGAAGATCGGTCGCACCGTTTTCGCAAAGGCGTCGTCGCCGACCTCGCGCGCCATTTCCTCCGCCGCCCGCAGCGCGGCGAGATAAAGAGAAGTCATCGCCGAATTGGGGCCGTAATAGGCTGTGTCCAGCGTGTTCGGCTGGGCGTCCTTGAGGACGCCGTCATGGTCCCGGTCGTGGCCGATGAGGTACTCCGTCGCCTTCTTGATCTTCGGCCAGTTGCGCTTGAGGAAAGCGTCGTCGGCCGACATCTGGTGCTCGCGGTAGGAGCGCAGCACCACGCCGGACTGGCCGTCGGTTGCATACGTGTCGCCGGCCGTCTCGCCGCGGAAGCGGATCAGGCCGCTGTCCTGCCAGGCCGTGCCGAAATCCTGCATCTCCCGGGCCGACCGCTCCAGCTCGGGGAACAGCCGGGCCGGTGCATGGGCGTAGTGCCAGACGTGGGCGCAGGTGCCGACGCAGCAGCCGACGCCCTCCCAGCCGTAGAACCGCCCGTCGGCGAAGCGGTGACACGTCGACGTCGCCAGGATCGACGTATTGGCGAACAGCCGATCGAGCATCCAGTACGGCAGCGTCGAGTCGTACCAAACGTCCCGCCATAGCCGCGTCTGCTTCGACAGTCGATCGATATTCTCCGCAATGTAGGAGGCGACCGCGGCCGCATCAGTGAAGCGCGTGGCGCACCAGCGGCCGACGGGCTTGGCGAATCCCGGCAGCCGCAGATTGGGGAAGCGCCACGTTACCAGGAAAACGGCAGTCGCTTCCTGGCCCGGCTCCAGCTTCCAGCGCCGGCGCAGCCCGCCACGCAGCCGGCCGTCAAGCGGCGTCTTCGCGGCGTCGCTGCCGGCCGCCGGTTTAGCGAACAGGCCTGCCGGGCGATCGGCGTCCGGCAGCGCGGCGATTGCGGAGTCGCCGTCTTCCCGACCAACCAGGGCGAGGCCCATCGTCCCGAAGTCCGGCCGCTCCGTCAGCGCGTCGCCGCGCGGGTCGTCGCGGAACTCGATCTGGTCGATGTTGATGTGGCCCCACGGACCGGTCTGCGCATCCACGATCTCTATATGCGCCTTTTTCCCGGCCAAATCGCGCACGTCCCAGTTGTGCCATTCCAGCCGCTCGTTGTCCTTGCCGGTGGCAGTGCGTAAGATTTTGCCGTCCACCAGCAAGTTGATGCACGTCTTGCCGGGATGGTTGCCGCCGCCGATTAGAAAGCTGACATAGCGCCGCTCGATGGCGAACTCCGGCGACGTTAGCTGGCCGACGGCGTCGTCGCCGTGCAGGTAGCTGTTGACCAGCCCTTGGCCTTCGTAGCCGGACACCGGCTGCTGGTTGGGCAGCGTGCCGTGGACCGGCCCCGTTCCAAACGCCTCGCCGCTAACCTTCCAGTCGCCGTAATCCTTCCCTTCGAAATCCGCGAAAACGATCGGCGGCCTGCCCTCGTTTTCCGGCGGACCCGCCTCGGCGGAGCATTCGAGCAAGAGATGCGTCTTCTCCATGCGGATGCGGTTGTGCAACTCGGCGCCGGCAATGTCCGTGTGCGGCCCGACAGCATTTTGCAGCCAGCCGGCAAGCTGCACGTCGGCGACTGCCTGGCCGACGTTTTTCACCGTGAAATGCATGACCGTCGCCGGCAAACTGGAATCTGCGGCATTCAGAGGGATGAACGGCGCGAACGCCTCCAGCGCGATGCGTACCGGGAAACCCTCCGCGGCATACTCGACTTTGCCGATTGGGTATTCGCCACGAAAGGCGACGTTCGGAAAGCCGGTGCGGTCCAGGGTGCGCTCCTCGGCCTTGCCGTCCGTTTCGACGCGGACGGCGAAACCCTGGTCAAGCGGCTCGTCGGGCTTGGGTGGGTGCTCATAGTGGGCGTCGCCAGTGCCGATTACCTGGTTGAAAACGTCCCAGTGCCACAGTTTGCCGTCGCCGCCGAGGTAGAGCTGGCCGGCGCAAAGGCCTCCGACCGGCATGCCGATCAGCGCGGTTTCGGCGCCGCGGTAGACTTCGGGCTCGCCGCGCGCGGTCAGCGCCCGCACCCATTCCGGCGACAGCTTCTTGTCCAGCGGCACAAGCTGGCCGGCCTCTTCGGCGGCGAACGGGCCGGCGACGAAGCCGGACTCGGCGACGAGCGAAAGCGTACCCAGGCCGACAAGCTGGAGGAAATCGCGGCGATGGGGATGCATGGGGTTCATGGCGGCGCCTCGGAACACGGTGGAGAGCGAGCGATGCCTAGATTCCAACGCGCGCCAACGGGAAGTGCAAGTAAAGCTGCCGAAGAGGGACGACGGGCCGGACAGTATGCGTGCAAGCGCGGCCACGGCGCGTGAGACTTTTAGGGCTGTTTTCGCTACACTTTCCGGTGAACCGCTGCGCCGACCAATCCTGAGTGCTTGAACCCATGCGCTGGCGCTTGCCGCCGACTCCCGACAAGGTGGATCATGCCTCCCGTAGCGCTGTTTGATGCAACACAAGTCGACTTCAGCCATGTCGTGGCCGACTGCGAGGCGATCCGCCGCGTCAATCCCCAGCGCTTCGAGATGGAGCAACTCACCGCCATTGTTTACCTCGACCGCGACCAGAACCTGATCGTCGGCTACAAGGACGTCGGCGCCGACGAGTTCTGGGTTCGCGGTCACATGCCCGGCTATCCGCTATTTCCTGGCGTGCTGATGTGCGAGGCGGGCGCGCAGCTCTGTTCGTATTTCTGTCACACGGCGGGGTTGCTGCAGGGCGACTTCATCGGCTTCGGCGGTCTGGAAAATGTACAATTCCGCGGCCCCGTGCATCCGGGGGATCGCTTCGTCCTTGTCGCCAAGGCTCAGAAATTGCACCGCCGCAAGACCGTTTTCAACGTGCAGGGCTTCGTCGGCTCGACCATGGTCTTCAACGGCGACATCATCGGCGTGCCCATGTCGCGCCAGTCCAGCGCCGTCGCGGGCGCGGGCGGCGAGGAGGCCTGAGCGTGCGCCGCAGTTCGCGTCTGCCGCCGGAGGAGTTGGCCCCTTATCTGCTGAATCTGCCCGATCCGCCGACGCCGTTCAATTGGCCGGCCGTCTTCGGCGCCGACCGCCCCGTGGAAATCGAAATCGGCTTCGGCAAGGGCCTTTTCCTGCTGACCGCGGCCCAGGCCCGGCCGGATGTGAGCTTCGTCGGCGTCGAGATCGTCCGCAAGTACCAGCTGTTCACCGCCACACGGCTGGCGAAGCGCGGCCTGCCCAACGTGCGCGCGGCCTGCGGCGACGGCCTCGCCTTCCTGCGCGACCGTGTGACCGCGGCGTCGCTGCAAGCATTGCACGTCTACTTTCCCGATCCGTGGTGGAAGAAGCGGCATCACAAGCGGCGGCTTTTCACGCCGGAGTTCGCCGTTCAGTGCGGGCGAGTGCTGCGCCCCGGCGGCAAACTGCATTTCGTCAGCGACGTGGAAGACTATTTCCACACGGCCGTCGGTCTCCTGGCGATGCAGCCGACCCTGCAGTCGTCGCCGGCGCCGGCGCCGGACGCTCCGCGGCACGACATGGATTATCTCACCAATTTCGAGCGTAAATTTCGCAAAGAGGGCCGGCCCATCTTCCGGGCCTGTTACGAAGGCTCCCTCACGGCGACTCAATCGGTTGGATAACCCTGCCACACCCATTGCAAAGCGTCCGGCAGCGTCTGGCTCACGACCTTGCGATCCACCGGCCCGGCGCCGGCCGCAAATAGATAGCGATAGTGATATTTCTTATCCTTCAAGGCGGCGGCCATGCGCTCGTTAGCCAGCATCGCGTTGCGCCGGGACTTCTCATCTTGATCGAAGCCGGTGTCTTTCTCGCCCGCCTCCAGCCAGACGCGGATCGGTTTGACGTCGTTCATGACGATGAGATGCTCATGGTAATCCCAGGCGCCGTGCGGCGTCTTGGGGTCCGGCGCTGACTGCGGATCGACGTAGGCGCCGGAATAACTTAGCACGCGGCGGAAGAGATCCGGTCGGCGCCAGGCCATTGTGAAGGCGCAGGCCCCGCCCGAACCGCCGCCCATCGTCGCCCGGCCGCGCGGGTCCTTGGTGATCGTCAGGCGATACTCCCGCGCGACCCGCGGCAGCACCTCGGTCTCCACGAAGACGGCGTAATCGTCCGATACAGCGTCGTATTCCAGGCTGCGCTGGCTCCCCTTGCCGTCGCCGCCGCCGGAGTCGAGGAAGACGGCGATCACGGGCGGAACGCGGAGGTCGTGGATCATGTTGTCCAGGATCGGACGCAACGCATCCTTGAAGGACATGCCGTCTTGGACGACGAGGAGGGGCGCGGGCGTTTCCACGACGTAGCCCTCCGGGACATAGACAGCGACCTGGCGTTTGTAAGGTCCGTTGACGCCGGGGTAGATCTTGCTGTCCGTCGAGTCCATCGTGAACTCGTTGAGCTTCCCTCGAGGCACGCCCGGTTTGACCGTCAGCTCCAGGGCGTCGGTGTACGGCGGGCCGATCTTGGCGTCGCCGTCCGGGATAGCCGATAGGTCCGCGGCGAGGAGATGGGTCCGGCGGGCGGATCGAGCAAGTTTGTTCATCTTGTCCTCTCGTTGGTCATTCGCCGCCGCCCGTGGTTCGGCCCAGGGCCACGTCGAACTCGCTCAGCAGCGGCACCAGCATCGCGGCGATCGTGAAGCCGAACGCCGCGACGATCACTAAAAACGGAGTCAGCGGGTCCGCCGACTCCTGAGAACCCGGCCGGGCCACCACCACCGTCATCACGGCGTAGAACACAGCCAGCGGACAGAACCAGCTCGCCCACGTCAGCGCCCCCGACGGCCGCGTGCCGTTCAGCACCCACCACAAGCCGCCGATGCCCGCGCCCAGGAACCCCACGAAACTCAGCCACTGATACTCGAACCGCCCGCTCAGCACGATCAGCGCCAGGCAGAACAGAGTTCCCAGCGACAGGAAGAAGACCGTGCCGAGCGTCAGCACCACGGCGGTCCCGCTGTTTTGGTTCCGCAGGGCGACGTGGATCCCAAGTACAATGACAAACGCTATGAGCGTCAGCAAGCCGGCCAGCACGCAAGTCAGGGCCGTCACATTCATCGACGCCGCCAATTCCGGGTGATTGGCGGGCGGCGCCGCCAGCAGCCCCAACCAGGCGTAAACCCCGGCGAGCACCAGCGGCGGGATCAGATACTCCTTCGTGTTCCATAGCACGCCGCCGAGCTTGCCGAAGATGAATTCCTTCGGCGTCAGGTCGGTCACAAGCAAGAGGTCGAGCGCCCCCACATCGCGCTCCGACGTGATGCAAGTGGCCGACTGCGCGGCCGCCAGCAGCAGGCTAAGGACCGTGACCGGCCCCAGGCCGTACGCCGCGGCGAAGGGAAATCG
This sequence comes from Gemmataceae bacterium, assembly GCA_035546275.1. Taxonomy (GTDB): domain Bacteria; phylum Planctomycetota; class Planctomycetia; order Gemmatales; family Gemmataceae; genus UBA4732. The sequence goes on along the minus strand of DATKHW010000803.1, from coordinate 747 downwards.
AGCTCCGCCCCACACCGGCGCCAGGGCGTAATAGCAAATCAGCCCTAGCACGACGAAATACGCCGTCTTGACCAGCAACGGCCGCCGACCGTAAGCGCGTGTCGCCATCTCGCGCCACAGGATCGGATTGGGGCCCACCATGCGGGTCTTGCCAGGCGCGGCATGTACGGTCTTGCGATCGGTTTTGGGGATATTTTCGACAGGGCCGGCAGGGCCGTTCGCGGTCGGCGCGGCCGGCGCCGATTCCGTCGTGATCGCCGTCGCCTCCCCGCCCGCCGCGACCCGCATCAGCTCGCGCGCCGGCCGGCGCGACAACGCGGCCAGAGCCGCCACATCGGCCCGCTCCTTCGCCTCGGTCTCCTCGTCGGGCCTTTCGCGCTGCTGGATCGGCTCGCCGCTGGGGTTCCACACCCGCAGCCTCAAGACGCCCCAGGCATTGAGCAGCACGCTCAGCCCCGCCATCACGGCGACGAAACCGTAAGCCGGCAGGAAGCCGGCCGCCAGCGGATCGTGAACGGCGTGCATCGCCTCAAAGGGGTCCAGCCACGCCAGCATCGGCTGGCCCGCCAGAGCGGGGACAAGACCTAGCAGCAGCGCGACGCCGCGAGCCAGGCAGAGATACAGCACTACCAGCAGCACGGTAAGGGCCATCGATTGAAACGTGCGGTCGCGCCACAGCGCGATCAACAAGCCAAGCGCGCCGCCGGCGATGCCTGAGGCCGCCGTGACAGCGAAGAGGTTGATGAC
>DATKHW010000802.1:0-5415 GCA_035546275.1 Gemmataceae bacterium | reverse complement strand
TTTGAACAGTTGCCGGTTCAATCCCGGCTCGCGGTCGGTGAATGGCCCCGCCGCCTGATCGCGGCTGAGGCAGCGGACGTACATCTCCAGCTTGGCGTCCAGGTCAACGGCATGGTGGATGATCAGGCTCTCGGGCACCAGCGGCAGGCGTGGCGAGCCCCACTCCGGCAGGGCCAGGTAACTGAGCAGGACGTGTTCCAGCAGCTGCAGCAGTTCCGGGTTGACGTCGCCCAACTCCCGGGCCTTGTCGCGCACCAGGTCGCGGCCGAGCAGCAGGTGCCCCGCCAATCGGCCCGGAATCGTGACGGACGGCGCCGTCGCTTCGTCGCCGAATTCCAGGACGCGGCCGATGTCGTGCAGAATGGCGCCGGCCGCCACGAGATCGCGGTTCAGCGGCGGTTTCAGCTCCGTATAGTAGGCGGCGTAGCGCTCCGCCAATTGCACCGCCGAGCGCGTCACTGACAGCGTGTGCTCCAGAAGACCGCCGGCGAACGGGTGGAAGCGATCGCGCGTGGCCGGCAGACGTTTCAGCGGCCCGGCGTGCCGATCGAGCAGCGTCAGGACCAGTTTTCGCAGCGGTTCATCGGCGATCTGGGAAGTCGCCAGCGCTTTCAGCTCCAGGAACATCGTCTCGGGGTCGTAGCGCGAGCTTTCGACGAGCTGAGCGGGGTCGAAGCCGTCGGCGAGGTCGGCGTCGGTTGTGGGACGGATGGCGAGCAACTCGAAGATCTGCGGGCCGTAGCGCTCGTGTTCCGCCCAGCTCGCCCGCAGCTTGTAGAAATGGCCGGTCTGCCAATCGCTCTCACAGGCGGCGAACCAGGGTCCGTCGCCCCAGACCATGAAGGCGACGGTGCGGCGGGCGTCGCGGAAACGGCAGGAGTAATAGGCTTTGCCCTCGCGCGTGGCGCCCTTGTTTTTCTCGGCCAGGAGCGCGAAGAAGTCGCCGAGCTGGCCGGGCGCGAGGTCGCTGAGGCGGGCCTGGACGGGCTTGGTTTTGGCCATGACGGCGGCTCCGCGGTCAGGGGATGCGGCCGATGGATAGGAGGTAGCGGCGGACGGCTGCGATGATTTGGACAGTCGGCATTTGTCCAAGCAGCGTTTGGAAGACGACCGCAATCGCGCGGCCGGCTCGCACGGCGTTCCTTGCGAGTGTGCGATCCACCGGCCGGCGGAAATTGTAGTCCGCGGTGGTGCGATCCGTCCGCAGGCGATCGAATCTCCGGCCAAAGGGGACGACAGACGGCAGCCCGCAATTCAAGAGGCCGGTGCTCAGGCTGTTGTGGCTCTGGCCACTCCGCCCGACGTCGATGCCATGAGCGAGAAAGAACTCGCGAAAGTAGTGAAACACGGCGTAATATGTGCGGCTGACGGCCGATCGCCAGTCGCCCTCCGTCTGGCCGACGACAAGACGGTCCGCCGTATCCTGAAAGTCGCTCCAGAGCATCGTTACTCCGGCAGATGGTCGATGGACAATCCAAACAGCGGATTCAGTTCCAGAGACACCTGCGCCACCATGCCTTCATGGAATCGCAATTCTTGCTGATGCTGTGTTTCCCAAGCGTATGCGTGCGGCAAGACGATGCGCAGCAGTACCCACACCTTATCCTCCTCGTCCGGGTCGTCGAGCAGTTCGACATGGAAAGACTGCATCGTCGGGAAACTTGACCGCGCAATGTCGCACGCCGTTTGGAAAGCCGCCTCGGCGTTATGGCGGCGAAGGATGTCGTGGACGCCAGGCTCGATCGTCGGTTCAAGAGAAGTCGTCGTCGGCATTGGTTCCTCCCTCCCGCCATTGTAACGAACTACTGCGCCTGGCAGCGGCCAGGAAGAATCGCCTCACTTCCGATGCAATTTATCCGCCGCTCCGGCTGCTTGATAGATCTGTTCCGTCCGATCGAACGCTTTGTCCTTCGCCCCGATCAGCGTCAGCGGCGTCGGCGCCAGCATTCCGAGGGCGTCCGGCGTATCCAGCACGCGCAGCACGCCGAGGAAATAGGGGCCGTCCATGTGCGACGCCGGCGGATCGACTACGATCACTTCCTTGATCGACGGCTCGAACAGCGCGGCGTAGGCGGCGATCACCCCAGCCTGGCCGCGGCCGGCGACCCGCCAGGTCCGCATTCCCTTGTCCTGTTCGTTCAGGTAGCGCACCGTCGCGGCCACGTCCCAGACGCGGCCCTCATCCACGGTGCGGCCCAGCAGGGCTTCGGCGCGGCGCACATAATTGGGCGGCGACGCCTTGGTCCATTCGCCGTAGGCCTTGCCGCCGCGCGGCGAAATCATGCGGATCGTGCCGGCCGCGTACGGCTCGGCCCATTCCGGCGGAGCGGCCGGCACATCCTCGTCCGGATTCAGCACGATCAGCAGGCCGTCCTTCGCCGCGTCCTGGCTCTTCGGCGGGGTCAGCAGCACGCGCAACGGCGGCTCCGTCGTCAGCAGCGAACCGCCCGCCGGTCCCTTGACGCTGTCGCCAGTGTTGGCCGCCGCCGGAATCCGGTCCGGAAACGCATGGAATGGTCGCTCCCGCAGCCCCGCCATCAATCCCTTTTTCCACGCCGCAAACTCGCCTTCCGTCGGCGGCTTCACCTCCGCCCGCGGCACAAACGTCTCGTCGATCTTGACGTTGAGCGCATCCTGGGGAATGTCTTTGTCCTCTGGAAAGACGCGCAGGTCCTTGCCCGCGATCGGCGGGAAATCGGCGTCCTTGACCGGGCCGGCGTCCTTCTTGAGATGCTTGTTGATCCACTGAAATACGGCGACGCGCAGGTCCAGCCGGTAGCCGTGGCCGCCGCGGCTGACGTATTCGTCCAGCAGGTCGGATTTGCCGTAGAAGCCGTACAGGGTGCGGAGCCGATCGACGATGCGGCGGTTGCCGTCCATCGGGAAGAGCGAATCGGCGTCGGAGTTGGCGAACAGGAACGGCCGCGGCGCGATCAGGGCGGCGATCGCCGTCCAGTCCCAGCCGTCCATGTTGTAGAACAACATGCAATCGCAATGGTGATTGACGACCTTTTCGGAGACGTAACATTCCAGGTCGCTCATGCCGCTGACCTGGGCCGCGCACTTCACGCGCTCGTCGGCCGCCGCGATCCACACGGTCGCCGCTCCGCCGCCGGAAATGCCGGTGACGCCGATGCGGTCCGGGTCCACGTCGGGCCGGCTAATGAGATAGTCGATGGCCCGGACGCCGTTCCAGCACTCGACGCCGGCCGGGGTGTAGCCGGCCGAGTGCCACCACCAGCGGCCCTTGCTGTACGTGCCGTGATGCTCGCCGTGAATTTCGCCTAGCTCCACGGTGTCGATAATCAGGCAGACGTAGCCGTTCGAGGCGAACCACATGCCGTGGTCCTGGTAGTCCGTCTTGTTGCCGTCGCGGCCCTTGTTGGAATGGCCGCAGACATACAGAATCGCCGGCAGCTGGCCTTCGCTTTTCTTTGGACGATAAAGATCGCCCGTGACGTACAAGCCCGGCCGGCTCTGGAAATACAGCTTCTCGATGGTCACGTCGCCGCGCTCCAGCGTCCCTGTCACTTTGGCGTTGAGCGGCGTCTTTTCCGGCAGCGGCCAGAGGCCGAGCATATCGAAATACTCCTGCCGCAGCCGCGGCCGGCGCGCTTCCCATTCCTCCCGCGTCTTGGCCCCGTCCAGGGCGCGCTCGCTCAGCTTCGCCGCTTCCTGGGCGAGGTAGGCGTCGATGGAATCGTCGCCGGGTTTGGACGCCGGCTCGTCGGCGGCGCCGGCGAGAAGCCCCGCCGTCAGTGCGGCGATGAATGTCAACGCAACAGCATGGGTTCGCATGAGCATTACTCCTTGGATGCGGGCGCGGCGGCGCGTTCGCCGATGACGCCGTTGGGATTGAGCGGCAGCCAGCACAAGAGGGCGGCGACGTGCATGGCGAAAAAGAGGATCAGCGTCGGCGTCCAGTCGTGAGGCGGCCCGGCGAGGACGTTCGGCGCCGCGACCAATGGACCTTGCGCCAGCGGCGAAGCCGACATGCCCACGACGCCCGCGGCGAACGCCGGGGGGCGTTCGACGTGGACCCAGTCGGTCAGCTGCGGAGCCGCCCAGGTGAAGGCCGCCGCCCCGAAATTGCCGAGCATGTTCATGGCGCCGAAGACGACGCCGAGGTTGCGGCCGCCCATGTCCATCGTCAGTGCATAGGCGCACGGGGCGGAGAAACTGAAGATGAAGAAGGAGGCCGCAGCGGTGAGCGTGGCCAGCGTCGGATCGGGGATGACGTATGCGAATGCGTACAGCACCAGACAGGCGACGAGGGCGGCGGCGGCCAGGGCCTGGCGGGCGATGCGACGGCTGCCGGTGCGGACCAGCAGATAGTCAGACAGTGCGCCGCCGACCAAGCCGCCGACCACGCCGAGCCACTGCGGCAGGCTGGCCAGTTGATTGGCGAAGCCGACGCCGACGCCGCGGCCTTCCTGGAGGTAGGTGGTGAACCAGTTGTCGAAGAAGCGGTTGGCGCCGGCGCGGAAGAACTGCTGAAAGCAGATCAGGTACAGGGCGCCGCTGAACAAGAGCGCGGTCCAGCGCACCGGGACATGCTGCGGGGCGGCCTTTCCGGCGCCGGGATCCTTCGTCTCGATGACAAGCAATTCGGCGTCGTTGACGGCGGGATGGTCGGCGGGGCGGTTGCGGAACCAGACGAGGAACAGCAGCGCCCACACCAGGCCGGGCACGGCGAAGGCCATGAACAGGCCGCGCCAGCCGAGCGGCTCGATCAGCAGCCCGGTGAGATTGGAAGACAGGGCGCCGCCGATGAGCATGAAACTGTTGAGCAGGGCGCTGGCCGTGCCGCGCTGCGTCGGCGGCAGCCAGGCGACCACGACCAGAGTGGAGCAGGGAAAGATGCCGGCCTGCATGACGCCCATGAGGACCCGGCCGCCGATGAGCGTGGCGGGGTTGACGGCGAAAGCGCACAGGCCGAGAGCGATGGACCAGCCGGCCGCGATGCAGCCGAGGGTGAGGCGCGGCCCCGCGCGCTGGGCCAGCCAGCCGCTCGGCACTTGCAGCAAGGCATAGGAGAGGAAAAAGAAGCTGACGGCGTTTCCGGTCTGGGCCGGCGTCAGGTGCAGCTCGCTGCGGATGGTGGTTTCGGCCCCGCCGTAGCTGTTGCGCTGAATGTAGGACACCGTGGCGGCGATGCACAGGGCGGCGATGACGACATAGCGCACACGCGTCGGCCGGACGGCGGGGGAGAGGTCGGCGGGTTTCACGAGGCGGCCCCGGACGCAAACCGTGGAGGCGAGGCGCCGTAGAGCTTACGCCAGCGGCCGGCGCCACACAAGGGGCGGGTGCGTCTCCCGATTATGGATGCGATACGCCCCGCCGTGAACGGCGGGTCTAGGAGCCGAAGCCCGGTGAACCGGGCTGCATCCTCCAGCAGCCCGGTGAACCGGGCTT
>DATKHW010000801.1:0-17544 GCA_035546275.1 Gemmataceae bacterium | reverse complement strand
ACCGTGCCACAACGGGGGCCCGCCCCTGCCTTTCTTCTTCCGCGGCTCTTTGCGCCTTTGCGTCTTTGCGTGACATCCTCTTTATTTCGTATAGGCGTAGTCCACGAAGCCGATCATCATTTCGTCCCATGTCTGATCGCCCCAGCGCACTATCTTCGTCGGATCGGGATTGTTGAGATTGTCCTTCGAGTTGTCGTAGTGGGCCGTGCATTCGATCTTCGTGCCGGCCGGCAGATGCAGCGGCTTCTCCAGCCGATAGGTGCTCTGCCAGGCGAAATCGTAATGCGGGACCGACAGCAGCGTCTCGCGTTTGCCGTCGGGGTAGACGACTTCGTACTTGAAGTCCTTGCCGCGCAGGTGCATGTGCGGCAGGAAGCTCAGCAGGTCCGCGTCCTTGTCAAAGACGGCTTCCGACTTCGCCTCGTAATTGGCGTCGCCGGCCGGGATGCTGAGCCGCTTCTGGGCGATGGCCCGCGTCCGCACTTCGATCTTCGGCGGCTCCTTGGCGAAGACGAGGGCGACCGACGATTGATCCTTCTGCTCGACGCCGTTAGGCGTATAGTGCATCTGAAATGCGAGAATCGCCCCCTTGGGCAGCTTCTTGGCCGTGCCGGGGGCGAGGACCGTTCCCAGCTCGCCGGGCGCGAAGGCGGTCAGGAAGCCGTCGCCGATGCCGTCGCCGGTCTTCTCGCGCATCAGGCCGTCGATGCCGGGCTTGACCACGTAGACGATGATGTGATGCACCACCGCCGGGTTGCCGGGTTTCGCCTCGGCGGCCTGAATCCAGCGGTCCTCGTTGAAATGCGTCGGCACGATGAAATACTGATATTTCAGACCTCGTGGGCCGGCGTCGGCTCGGACGGTGTATTCGTCCGGCATGGTGAACACGGCGTCCGGCTTGCCGATCGACCAGCCCTCGCTGAATTCCTTGGCCGGCGGCATGTCGGCCGGATCGCCCTTGGGACAGCCCTGGTCGATCCAGCCGAGCAGCGTCGAGCGGTCGGCGTCGGCCAGCGTGCGGTCGTTCTGGAACTTGCCGAAGTGCGGGTCGGCCAGCCACGGCGGCATCCGCTTTTGCTGCACCACCTCGCGGATGGTGTCGGACCAGGCGACGGCGTCTTCATAGGTCAAGAGCGGCATCGGCGCGACCTGCCCCGGCCGATGGCAGTCCTGGCAATTGCGCTGCAGGACGCGGGCTGCGTCCTTGCTGAACGTGATGGTCCCGCTGTCCTTCGGCTTGACGGTGCGCTCGATGAAACAGCCGGCGACTTTGGTGGACGGCTGCGACACAGGCTTGCCGGCCAGCGTCTCGTCGATCGCTTCGGCGAGATCGCGGCGGGTCGGCGCCTTGCTGCGGTAGCCGACGCCGTACTGATCGTCGATGCGGCCCCGATAAACGACGTTACGCGATCCGTCGAGGAGGAAGGCTTCCGGTGTGCGTTGGGCGCCGAACTGGTCGGCGACGACGTTGGCCGGGTCGCGCAGCACGGGGAAGGGCAGATCGTATTTCTTGGCATGGCCGGCGATTCGCGGCGGCGCGTCGTTGCAATTGCTGTTGATCGCGACAAAGGCGACGCCCTTGTCGGCGCAGGCCTTGGACAGCTCGGCCAGCCGCGGCATGTAGGCGTTGTTGATCGGACATTCCGTCCCGATGAAGACGACGACGACGGCCTTTTTTGCCTGGAAATCGCGGAGGGAAACCGGCTTGTCGGCGACGACGTCGGTGAGCGTGAAGTCGGCGACCTTGGTCGGCGGCGTAGAGTCGGCAGGCAATGCGGCGGTTGGCAGGCAGAGGACGAACAGGGCGGCGGGGACGGCGAAACGACGCATGGCGCTTCCTCAGGAGGGACGATGCGGGGCGACGGGAGTACCTGTGATCCGGGCGGCGGGTTTCAGGGAGTTAGCGGGGGGAGTTTGCGGACCCAGGCGCGGAAGCGGCGCGCAACGGCCATATCATCCAGTTGGTCGGCCAATGCCAGGAGCGTGATCAGATCGCGCGGCCGCAACGGCGGCAGCGCCTCGCTCATGGGACCCGCGACGTAGGAGCCGTCTGCTTGAAGGAAGTTGAACGAGAGCGCCGCGCCGCGCAGCCGCCACACTTCAGGCACGCGAAGCGCCGCATAAACGGGCAATCGCGGAACCGAACTGTGGGTGACGTCGATTTCAATGACGAGGTCCGGCGGCGGGTCGCGTCGCAGGTCGATGCGGGTCAGGCCGCGAACGCGCGCCTCGTTGGCAATCCAGTAGCATTCGTCGGGCTCCAGTCCCCGCTGCGCGTCCCTGCGACGAAACGTCGTTGATCCGCCGCCCCGCATCACCACGTTGCGCTCCTCGGCCCAGACATCGATTAGCAGGCGCAGAATCCGCAGGGCGCGCTCGTGTTCGAAGGTAAGGGTCACGACCTCAAGAACTCCTCGGTCGTAAGTGATGCGAACGTGGCTGCGTTCTTCGAACAGCTTGAGCCAGCGCGTGTAATCGTTCCAGGATTGGCCGTCCAGGACGAAGCGCTGCTTGCTCGGGATTCGGACCGTGGACATATCGCCTCCGGGTCTGCGCCGTTCTGTCTGGCGCCATTATACGCGCCCGCCGGGAGCGGATCGCGTAAGATGGCTGCGGCGGCGCAAACGTGCAGCGCCCCGTTCCTTCCGTTCGCAGGCGCCATGTGACGACTTCCCCCACTCCGCCAGACGCAGCCATCGACCGTGCCGACGGACCCGACGAGTGGGACGTCGGCCTGGCGGCGTGGCTGCAACGAGCCGGCCGAACCGTCATCGGTTCCGAGCAGCTGGAGCTGCTCGAGGCCGTCGACCGATGCCGCAGCATAAGCGCCGCGGCGAGGGAAAAGGGCGTCCACTTCCGCCGCGCCTGGCAGCTAATTCACGATATGAACGAGGCCGCGGGGCGGTCCCTGGTGACGACGGCCGCGGGCGGGCCGCGCGGCGGTGGGGCCGAGCTGACCGCCCTCGGCCGCCGCTTGACGGCCGGCCTGCGCGCGCTGCGCGACGACGTGCCTCGTCTAGCGTCCGGCCTTCGGTCCCGGCTCGTCGAACGGACCGCAGCTGCGGTGCACGTGTTGGCCGCCGTCAGTCTTGAAGAGGTCCTGGCGCGGCTGCTCACCGACTTCGCCGCCGTCGCCCCCGACGTCTGTGTTCGTACCCTGTACGGCGCCTCGGACGAGCTGGCCAATCACCTTCTGGCCGGCTCTCCCGGCTGCCTGTTCCTCACGGCCGATCCGGGCCAACTGGATCGACTCAAGCGGGCCAGGCTCATTCGTCGCGAATCGACGGCGCCTCTGGCGGAGAACGGCCTGGCCGCGGTGGCCTGCGGCGGCGATGTTTCCTCAATTCACCGTCCAGCGGACCTCCGGACGGCGGGCGTGGGTCCTGTGGCGCTCGCCGGGCCTGACTGTCCCCTGGGGCGCTACAGCGAGGCCTACCTTCGGCGCATGAAGCTGTACGACCACGTGAGCCGACGGGCCGTTCGCGTGGACAACGCCCGAGCCGTCCTATCGGCCGTCCGTGCGGGCCAGGCCGAACTCGGATTCGTCTACTCCAGCGAGGCCCAGCGGGCCGAAGGCTGCCGAATTCTCTTCCGCGCCGGCCGTACCCCCGTTCCCATCCGCTATTTCGGGGCCGTCCTTGACCGCGGGTCCGACCCGCGCTGGGCCCGGCGTTTGCTCGATTACCTCGCAAGCTCCGCCGCCGCCCGGCGCTTCCGCGAATGCGGCTTCCTGCCGTCGCGGAGGCGCTGACTTTCCGAGGACTTCACGACCTCCGGCACCCCTGCCTTGCCGCCCGCAAGCGCCTGTCCTATGTCAACATCTGGCGTTATGCTGTTTTCAGCATAACGGGTACGGCAAGCCGCCCACCTCGACGAGGAAACGCGCCATGCGACGGCGACGTGGCTTTACGCTGTTAGAGCTGCTGGTGGTGATCGCGATTATCGCCATCCTCATCGGCCTGCTGATGCCGGCCATACAGAAGGTCCGCGCGGCGGCGGCCCGCATCCAGTGCTGCAACAACTTGCACCAGATCGGCCTGGCCATTCACAACTATAACGACACCGAGGGCGCCTTCCCGCGCTACCGTCGCTGCGACACGACCTCGGGGCTGTACGACGCGGATTGCTTCTCCCTGCCGTCGCCGACCATCTGGACCGGGCCGAACGAAGTCTGGTGGGCGCCCTATGACAACCGCCCTGCCCCCTCCAGCCCGACCAACGCCCAGGGCTCTGCGAACCCCGACAACAGCTACAGCAACGGCGGCTACCCGGCCGGCTTGCTTTGGCCTTTCGTGGAGGGCAACGCCAAAATCTTCAAGTGCCCGGCAGGCGTCGATCCGACCAGCGGCCAGGTTTATCAGTGCAGCTACGGCATGAATTACGTCAACGGCGGCCCCAACGGAAAGGCCTTGGCGCAATTGACCAACGGCAACGGCAGCTCGAACATCATGATCGTGTGGGACCACGGCAAGACGCCCGGCTGCGCCGATTCCAGCCACGCCGCCACGCCGGCGAATCCGCGCGGCCCGTGGCCCTTTCCCGACGCCACGAATCCGAGAACGCATTATCCGGACGAACGCCATACCGGCGTCTTCAACGTCCTCTACTGCGACGGCCACGCCGGCGGCATGAGTCCGAATGACCTGGTTACGCTCGGCGACGCCCTGTTCCTGACGAACGGCAGCGTACCGTCGTATCCGTGACGGCGGCGCGACGGCTCGCCCAGACGATAGTCGGGCTGAACCTCATCCTCATGTCAAGCGGATCGACGTTTATCCGAGCTTCTTCACCAGCACCAACGACCGCCGCCCGCTTTTCTCATAACGCTCCCGCCGCGGCGGCGGCAGATCGTCCGGCGCTCCGGTCGTGAAGCCGCCCTTCTGCTGGAAGTAGTTGAACGCCTGCGTAGACAGGCAGAACAGCTGCGACGCCCCCAGCGTGCGCGCCTGCACCTCGGCGAACTGCATGAGCTTGCCGCCGATGCCCTGATTCTCGTAACGCGGATCGACGCACACCGCCGCCAGCTCCGCCTTGTTCCATTGCGGAAAGAAATGCAGCGCGGCGCACGCCACCGGGTTGCGGTCCACCTCGAAGACGAAGAAGTCGTCGATCTGCCGTTCGATCTCGGCCCGCGTCCGCCTCACCAATTCGTCGTTGGCGACGCCGGCCTTCGTCAATTCCAGGATGGCCCGAATGTCCTTGCGCGTGGCCCGGCGGATGGCTTGGTACTCGTTGGCGTGGATGAGCGTGCCGATGCCCTCGTTGGAAAAGACCTCGGCCAGCAACCCCTCCTCCACCCGGCCGTCGATGATGTGGACGCGCTCCACGCCGCCGCGAGCCGCCCGCACGCCTTGTTCCAGCTTGGACGCCAGCGGCCCCGGCAGATCGGCCCGGTGCTTCTTCAAGAGCGCGTCGGCCTCATCGACCGACAGCTGCCGCAGCAATTCGGCCTCCGGCCCGTCCTCCGGCGACGTGCGGACGCGGATGCCGGAAAACATTGTCAGGTAGATCAGCTTGACCGCTTGCAGAGCGCGGGCGACCTCGACGGCCACATTGTCGGAGTTGAGCCGATAGGAATTGCCCTCGCCGTCCACGCCGATCGGCGCAATGACCGGCACGACGTCGCTTTGAAGAAGGGCGTTGAGCAGCGTCGTGTCCACTCGCTCGACGCGCCCGGTCCAGCGGTGATCGACGCCGTGCAGGATGCCGGCCGGGTGGGCGACGATGGCGTTGCTGACGGCGCCGCGCAGGTCGGCCGTCGCCAACCCTTCCAGCAATTCATGCGACACGCGGTTGGCGGCCAGCAGAGCGACGCGCAACGTGTCGTCGTCGGTGACGCCGGAGCCGTCGAAATTGGACGCCGTGACATGGAGCGCATCGGCCAGCCGCCGCACCTGATGGCCGGCGCCGTGGATCAGAACGACGCGGATGTTCAGGCTGCGGAGCAGCGCCACGTCCAAAAGCAGGTTGCGGAAATTCTCGTCCTCGACGACGGCGCCGTCGAGCGCAATGACGAACACCCGATCGCGGAAGCGCGGAACGTAGCGGAGGATTTCACGCAGATCGGTCAATCGCAGCATTTGTCCGTTGTCCGTTGTCCGTTGTCCTTCCCTTGCCGCTGCCCCGGTTTGACGCTCACCATACACTGACAACAGATTGCTAACAACGGACAACGGACAACGGACAAAGGACATGCCAGAAAAAGTGGTCATCATCGGATCCGGCCCCGCCGGCTGGACGGCGGCGATTTATGCGGCTCGCGCCAACCTGAAGCCGCTGGTCTACGAAGGCGCGCACACGCCGGAGAACCAGGCCAAGGGCACAGCCCCGCTCGGTCAGCTGAACCTGACCACGGAGGTGGAGAATTTCCCGACCTGGCCCTACGGCGACACGCGGCAGTACCTCAAGACCGGTCTGCCGGGGGAGCGACAGCCCTACTGGGTCCAGGAGGGCCTGCCGCAGCCGAACCACGGGATCAGCGGCCCCGAAATGATGGAGCTGATGCGCCAGCAGGCCGTCAATTTCGGGACGCGAATTACCACGGATGACATCGTGAAAGTCGATTTCAAGGTCCGGCCGTTCCGCCTCTTTCCGAGCGAAGGCGACGCTGTGGAAACGCACACGGTGATCGTGGCGACGGGGGCGCGGGCCAACTATCTCGGCCTGGCGTCGGAGCACAAGTACAAGAACAAGGGCGTGTCGGCATGTGCGGTGTGCGACGGCGCCTTGCCGCGCTTTAAGAACAAGCCGCTGGTGGTGGTCGGCGGCGGCGATTCGGCCGTGGAGGAGGGGACGTACCTGACCAAGTTCGCCAGCACGGTTTTTCTGGTGCATCGGCGCGACCAGCTGCGGGCCAGCAAGATCATGCAAGCGCGGGCGCTGGAGAACCCGAAGATCACGCCGAAATGGAACACCGTGGTGGAAGAGGTGCTGGGCGACGACAAGCGCGGCGTGACGGGCGTGCGGCTGAAAAGCACGGTGGGCGCCCCATCGGAGACATTGGAGGCGTCCGGAATGTTCCTGGCGATCGGCCACACGCCGAATACGGACTTCCTGGCGGGCCAGCTGGAGCTGGAGTCGAACGGCTATGTCAAGTGGACGAAGCCGCAGCGGACCTGCACGAGCGTTGAAGGCGTTTTTGCGGCCGGCGACGTGGCGGACAGCTATTACAAGCAAGCCGTGACGTCGGCGGGCGCCGGTTGCATGGCGGCGCTGGACGCGGAGCGCTGGCTGGCGGAACATCACATCGAGTGAGGCGGTCGATGGCGCCAATCGAGACGATCGTGGAGACGGGAGTATACGCGGACGACCTGGCCGCGGCCGAGACGTTCTACCGCGACGTGCTGGGGCTGGAAGTGATCGGTCGGGAGGCGGGGCGGCACGTCTTCTTCCGGGTTGGCGCGTCGTCGGTGCTGCTGGTTTTCAACCCGGCCGCTGCGCTCCAGGGAAGCGGACCGACGCCGCATGGGGCGCGTGGTCCGGGGCATTTCGCCTTCGGCGTCCGGAACGGTTTGGAGGCGTGGAAGGAACGGCTGGCGGCGCACGGCGTGGCGATTGAAAAGGAAGTGAACTGGCCGCGCGGCGCGGGGTCGATTTATTTCCGCGATCCGGCCGGGAATTCGGTGGAAATCATGACGCCAGGGCTGTGGGGACTAGTGGACGGGTGGTAAGCGAAGCGGTGTTTATTGAGGCGAGTCAAGGCCGCCGGCCGCGGCGAATCCTTCTTATCCAGATCATTGCGGCCGTTGCATGGGGCGGGTACAATCGTCCCGTGCCCACGGGACTTTCACCGCTTTCCTCGCAAGCTGTATTATGACGATTTCCCCCCTCTATATCGGTTTAGACGTCGGCGGCACGAGCATGAAGGCCGGCGTGGTGGACGAATCGGGCCGGCCGCGGAGCGCCGTTGCGCTACCGACCGAAGCGCCCCGCGGGCAGGACTTCGGCCTCAACCGCATGTGTGAGACGATTCGCGCGGCGGCGTCGGCGGCCGGCGTCGGCATGGAGCGCATCTCCGCCATTGGCGTCGCCACGCCGGGCACCATGGATATTCCCGCCGGCATGATCCTCGACGCAGTGAACCTGAAGCCGTGGCGGAACGTGCCGGTGCGGCGGCACATCCAGGAGACGTTCGCGCTGCCGACGGCGTTTCAGAACGACGCCAACGCGGCCGCCTACGGCGAGTTTTGGGCGGGGGCGGGCCGCGGCGCCCGGAGCCTGGTGCTGTTCACGCTCGGCACCGGCATCGGCGGCGGCATCATCGTGGCCGGCGACGACGGCGGCTACGTCGTGGAGGGCGAACACAGCCACGGCGCCGAAGTCGGCCATCACGTGATCGAGATGACGAATCCGCGCCAGTGCGGCTGCGGCCGGCTCGGCTGCCTGGAGGCTTATGCCAGCGCCACCGCGGTCGCCCTGCGGGCGCGGGAGGCGCTGGCGGCGGACGACGGCCGATCCTCGCTCCACGCCGTTTTGCGCTCCGATAACGAGCTGACGGCCCGCGACGTGTTCACTGCTGCGGCGGCCGGCGACGGATTGGCCGGGCGCATCGTGGAGGAAACCGCTCTTTATTTGGCGATCGGGGCGGTCAACCTGATGCACGTTATCAACCCCGAGCTGGTCGTCTTCGGCGGCGGCATGATCGCGGCCGGCGACGGCTTTTTGGACCGCATCCGCGTCCACGTCCGGCGGCTGGCGTTCCCGGTGCCGGCGGAGCGGACGCGGATCGTTTACGCCCAGCTCGGCAGCGACGCCGGTTTCATCGGGGCGGCGGCGTGCGGCCGGCGGCTGGTGCGCCGGTAAGTTTGGGCAGTACGCAGCGCAAGCAAGTCTTTCAGCGTCAGCACTTGCTTGCGCTGCGTGCTGCCCCAATCGTGAAAGGATGATCCCATGTCGCATCGAGCAGCGGCGGTGTTCATCGGCTTTCTCACGGTCGCCGTGCCCGCATGGGCCGATAGCGCCCCGGAAAGATGGGCCGACGCCGCCTTGCCCGTGAAGGACGGCCTGGTCCTATGGCTCGACGCCGGCCGGCTGAACGACGCCCGCCGCGCCAACGGCGGCAAGGACCTCCTGGCCGGCGACAAGGTCGATTGCTGGTACGACGCCGCGGGCGCCGGCCGGCAGTTGACGCAGAAGAACGCCGCCGCTCAACCGACCTTCCTCGCCGGCGAGACGCCTGCCCTGCTTTTCGACGGCGACGCCTCCTATCTATCGCTTACCGGCGCCGGGCTTTCCTTCAAGGACGCGACCGTGATCGTGGTCGCCGCTCCGTTCGGCAATCCGGGTGATTTCCGTGCCTTTTTGGCGATGAACCAGAGCGGCAAAAACGATTACACAACCGGCCTCAACCTCGACCTCGGCCCCGCCGCCGGCCCGCGCTTCAGCACAGTCAATGTGGAAGGCCCCGGCTTCGGCGGCTGGTCGAACCTGCTGCGCGACGCTTCCGATTTCGGCGCCGTGCGGCGGCTGGCGGTCGTCGCATCGCCCGGCCCCGGCGGCGTGCGTCTCTATGCGGACGGTAAGCCGAACGGCCGGCGCGACCGCGCGGCCGGGACGATCCGCATGGATGATTTCTGGCTCGGCGCCCGCTGCTACAACAACGAGGGCGGCGCCGCCAACGTCCGCGGTTTCCTCTCCTGTGCGATCCTGCAAGTGCTTGTTTACGACCGGGCCCTTAGCGACGACGAGCTGAAGAAGCTCGACGACTACCTGGCCGGCCGCCTCGGCAAGACGACGAAGATTGCGCCGCCGCGCGGGGCGCTGGCCGGCAAGCCGTTGATTCCCGTCGCCGATCCGCCGCCGGTGCAGGTCCTCGTCCCGGGCTTCGTCGTCAAGCAGCTGCCGCTCGACCTGCCCAACATCAACAACGTTCGCTATCGGCCCGACGGCAAGCTGATGGCCCTCGCCTACAACGGCGACATTTACCAGTTGTCGGACAGCAAAAAGACAGGGGTCGAGGACAAGGCCGAGCTGTTTTGGGAAAGCAAGGGCGCCCTTCGCGGTCCGATCGGCATGGCCCTGACGCCGCCCGGCTATGCGCGCGGCGACGGCGTGTTCGTCGCTTCCAAGGGCAAGCTGTCGCTCATCGTGGACACGGACGGCGACGGCAAGGCCGACAAGGAGATCATCGTCGCCGACGGATGGAAGGAGCTTTCGCACGGCGTGGACGCCCTCGGCGTGGCGATCGACAAGTATGGGAACATCTATTTCGGCCTCGGCTGCGCGGATTACACCAATCCGTACTTGATCGACAAAAGCGGCCAGTCCCATTACGACCTCAAAAGCGAGCGTGGTACGATCCTCAAGGTGTGGCCGGATTTCTCCCGGCGTGAAATCATTTGCACCGGCGTCCGCTTCACCGTCGGCCTGGCGTTCAACCGGGACGGCGAGCTGTTCGCTACCGACCAAGAGGGGGCGACGTGGCTGGCCAACGGCAACCCGTTCGACGAATTGCTGCACATCGAGCCGATCCGCCACTACGGCTTCCCGCCGCGCCACCCAAAACACCTCCCCGATGTCATCGATGAGCCGAGCGTCTTCGATTACGGCCCGCAGCACCAATCCACGTGCGGCCTGGTCTTCGACGAACCGGTCAACAAGGGGCCGGTCTTCGGGCCGGAGTGGTGGGCCGGCGACGCCCTGCTCACCGGCTATTCGCGCGGCAAGCTCTACCGCACCAAGCTGGCCCGGACGCCGGCCGGCTACGTCGGCCGCACCGATCTGCTGGCGTGCCTGGGAATGTTGGCCGTGGACGCCTGCGTGTCGCCGACCGGCGACCTGGTCGTCGCCTGCCACGGCGGCGACCCCGATTGGGGCAACGGGCCGTCGGGGCACGGCAAGCTCTACAAGATCTCTTACGTCGGCAAAGGGACGCCACAGCCGGTGCTGGCGTGGGCAGCGGGGCCGCACGAGGTGCGCGTCGCTTTCGACGCCCCGCTGGAGCCGAATCAGCTGAAAGACCTGGCGCGGTGGGCGAGCATCGAATACGGCAAGTACATCCGGCCCGGCGACCGCTTCGAGGTCAAGCGGCCGGGCTACGAAGCCGTGCGGCGGCAGCTGGCGACGCCGCGGTTCGATCTGCCGGTGCGGGCCGTCGGCGTCAGCGGCGACCGGCGCACGCTCATCCTGACCACGGACGCCATGCCGGAGGCCGTTTCGTACGCCCTGACGCTGGACGGCTTCGGCCGGCCTGACAAGCCCGGCCTCGGCGAATTGCCGCAGCATCCCTGCGTCGATATCGGATACGATTTGTGCGGTGTAGAGGCGTCGTGGCGCGCGAAGGACGGTGACGGCGCCTGGGATGGCTGGCTGCCGCATCTCGACCTATCCGTCTGCCGCGCCCTGACGGCTGGCAGCGCCGAACACGATCGATTGTGGGAATTGATGAGGCAACCGGGCACACTGACGCTGCGCACTAAGCTTGATCTGTGGCAGATGCTGCGGCCGGCGGTGCAGGTAGGCTCGACGCTTGACTACACGCTTCCCTACGAGAACGTGATACTGACACTTCGATCGTCACAGGCCCTGGAAGTTACGGCTCCCGACGCGAGCCTTTCGATCAAGATACACATAGACCATACTGAGGAACGTTATTTGACGACTTATGTGCATAGCCGGCCCAGGCGGCCGGAGCCGCTCGATATGACGTTCGTGTTGCTCACCGGCGCAACAACGGCGCTGGATATTTCCTATTCGACCAACGAGGACGAGCGTCCGCGAGCCTTGCCGCTGAACCGATTCCTGCTGCCGTGGGCAGTGCTAGAGAGGCCAAAGGAAGCACAGCTCGACGCCGACCGCGACATTCCGGAGCTGAAAGGCGGCGATTGGGCGCACGGCCGCGACGCCTTTTTCAGCGAACAGGCCCAGTGCGCCAAGTGCCATCAGGTCCACGGCCGCGGCGGCAAGATCGGGCCGGACCTGTCCAACCTCATCCACCGGGATTATGAATCGGTCCTTCGCGACATCCGCTTCCCGAGCGCCACCATCCATCCCGATTATCTCACATACCTCGTCGAGCTGAAGGACGGCCGCGCATTGTCCGGCGCAGCTCGGACCGAGGGTGAAGAACTGGTGATTGGCGACCTCATGGGGAGAGAAATTCGGGTGAAGCGCTCTGACGTGGACGCGCTCCACCCGTCGGCCAAATCGATCATGCCCGAAGGACTGGAAAAGGCCGTCGGCCCGGAACGGATGCGCGACTTGCTCACGTTCCTGCTGACGGAGCCTCTGAAGCCGGCCCCACTGGAGCGCGATGGGGCGCCGCCGCCGCGGAAGCGGGCCGAGGTCGATGCAGTGCTGAAGGACAGCGCCCCGCCGGCCGCCGACGCGCGCAAGCTGCACATCGTCCTGGCGGCCGGCAAGAAGGACCACGGCGTCAACGAACACGACTATCCGTTGTGGCAAAAGCGCTGGACGACGCTCCTGTCGCTGGCCGACGGCGTGACCGTGGAGACGGCCGATGGCTGGCCGAGCGCCGCGCAGTGGGGCAAGGCCGACGTGGTCGTAATGTACTCCAGCAACCCCGGCTGGACGGCCGACAAGGTCAAGGACCTCGACGCGTTCTTCGACCGCGGCGGCGGGCTGGTGCTGATCCACTGGGGCGTCAACGGGGGCGAGGCGCCGGAGGAGTACGCCGCTTGCGTCGGCCTGGCATGGGGCAAGGCGGCGAGATTCCGCCACGGCAAACAGGAATTGACCTTTACCCGATCGAAAAACCCCATCACCCGCAATTTCGACAAGCTGGAACTGGACGACGAAAGCTACTGGAACCTGACCGGCGAGCTGGGCCGCGTGGACGTGCTGGCGACCGGCGACGAGGAGGGCAAGCCGCAGCCGCTCTTCTGGACTCATGAGCAGGGCAAGGGCCGCGTCTTCGTCGCCATTCCGGGCCATTTCACCTGGACCTTTGACGATCCTCTATACCGTATTCTCTTGCTGCGCGGGATCGCGTGGTCGGCGGGGGAGACGGTGGATCGGTTCAACGAGCTGGCGACGATCGGGGCGCGGATGGGCGATTGACATTCCCAGGCCGATTGAGGAGACGTTTCGCTTCTTCGGGGTGGCATGCTTTCGCGGCCCTTCACCGACTGCGTTTTTGGTCAACGACTCCGATGGGCCGCGAAAGCATGGCACACTATCCGGGATGACCCATAATGAGGAAGACCAGCTATGCGCGTGCTGTTGGGAAGCGGCGGGTTCCGCACGCCGGAACGGATCGAGCTGCTCGCCCACCAAATGCGGGCCTTTTTCGGTCCGATCCGCCGGCTGTTGTTCCTCCCCTACGCCGCCGGCGACCTCGACGGCTGCGTGCCGCGCCTCATCGAGCGCGGCCTCCATGCCGGCTATGAACTGAACCCGATTCACCACCATCCCGACGCCGCCGCGGCCGTCCGTCAGGCGGAAGGCATCTACGTCGGCGGCGGCAACACGTTCCGGTTGATCGACGCCCTGTACCGCCATGAATTGCTGGAGCCGATTCAGGAGCGCGTGCGCGGCGGCGCCCCCTACCTTGGCGTAAGCGCCGGCTGCAATGCGGCCTGTCCGACCATGAAGACCACCAATGACATGCCGATCGTGCATCCGCCGAGTTTCACGGCGCTTGGCCTCGTGCCGTTCCAGGTCAATCCGCACTATTACGAGGGGCAGTTTTTCCTCCGTGCCGGCGAGGCCTACGTGCCGCACTTCGGCGAGACGCGCGACGAGCGAATCCGCGAGTTCCACGAGATGAACGAGACGCCGGTGATCGGCCTGTGGGAAGGCGGGCTGCTGCGAGTGGAGTCGGGCGCCGTGGAGCTGATCGGGGCGCCGGCGCGTGTGTTCCGCAAGGGCCGCGAGCCGGTGCACGTGCGGCCGGGAGGCGATTTGGACGCTCTGCTAAGGGGATAAAGCGGCTTTCTTAGCGGCCGGGCACCCCGCGCTCGCCGGAGGGCGCAGCCTCGTCCAGCGCCACGCCGATCGCACCTGCGCGCGGGAGCAGATAGCGGCCGCATTCCGGGCACGGCGCCGCCCCCCACGCCCGCAAGACGGCCGTCCGTTCCGGCGACCGCCACGTCTGCACCTCTTTGGTCCGCGGCAGGAAATCCGTGAAGGCGAAGCGGAACCAGCGCTCCATGCGTCGGGCCAGGGCGTCGATTTCGCCGGCGCCGCGGAAGCGATGCTTCCCCAGCGTCAGCGAGCCGCCGAAGGCCCGGTAGGATTCTTCCACGGCGGCCGGCGCGGCGGTGAAGCAAATCTCTTGCAGCCAGAGTCCGCCGGCGCAAAGGGCGATCTCCGCTTCGCGCATCGGCTCGGCGCCGCCCTCCGCCGCGACGACCCACTGAGGCTCCCGCTGCCACAGGAGCAGATCGGGCCGCCGCCCCAGCAAATCGGCCTTGGACGGCTCCGCGGCCAGGTCGAAGACGGTCCGCGCGGCGCCGCAGTGGTCCCACGGCCGCGTCGGTCGCTGCGACCAAAGCAGCCGCAGCGCGGCCAGACCGGCCGGGTCGTCGATTCCCAGCACTTCGCCCAGCGCCGGCGCCGTCTGGCCGGCGTCCACGAGATTGCTCACCTCGAACCCGGCCTCGAAAGCGCGATCGCACAGCAGGACGCGAATCCGTACGCGATTGCCTTTCGTCCACCAAGGGGAGCGCCAATCGGTGAGAAGCTGCTCCGCATAGACCAGCGGCAGACGGCCCTCGAAGCAGCGGCTGAGCGTATCGGCCACGAGCGGCACGGGATCCGCGCCGAACGCTGCGGCGTCCTCGACCATGAGACGGCGCAGCGAGGCCAGGTGATTCGGCGGCCCCTGACCCCCGGCCACGGCGTCCTCGGTGCGCTTCAGCAGGCCGGTCAGAAGCGGCGCCCGCTGCTGCCGGAAGGCGCCGGGCGGCGTGACCTGCGCCAGGCCGGCCAGGAAAGCGGAGTCAGCCGAGCTGAATCCCGATAGGTGCAGGTGCGGCGCCAGCAGCGTCCAGGCATGGCGCACCAGCCGACGCGGCGGAGCGCCGTCCTTTCGCCACAGGAACCGGATGATGCAAACGGCCGCCAGCGCTGTTGCCGACAGCAGCGCCGCGACGCCAAGCGTATCGGTCCCCGGCCATACAACTGCAGCCAGCGCCGCCAGCACCCACGGTCCGGCGAAGAACAGCAGCGCCCCGCGCCGCGTCAAGAACATCCGACCCTCAGGGCCGCGCCGAATTACGCCGTTCCCAATGCGGACTTCCAGGCGATTCCATATCCCCATGGGCGTCGTTTCCACGGCGTAATCGCCGGCCGTCAGGCGGCCCGGCCGAACGTTGATCGGCAGCGGCGGCGCCTCGCGCGGCAGCGGCGCCAGGGCGTAGCACCAGGGGCAGAGCGACGCGTGCCGCTGCTGGGCGTCGGCGAAGAGATCGCGCCGCGCCTCGGCGTCGGCCGAGCCGGTGCGGAGCAGCATCCGATGGACGCGGTGCAGGCCGTTTTCCGGGTCGAGCTGGGCGCCGCGCAGCCGAATGCGCTCCAGAAGCTCGGCGTCTCCGGTGGCCCGATGCTCGATGATCCAATCCTCGACGACGGCCCACGGATCGCGGACGCGCCGGCCGTCGAGAATAAGACGATGTTCATCCCACAAGTGGCGGATCATGGCCGGTCGCCGCAGCTCCACGGAGCAGCGCGGGCAGCTCATCCGCATCTGCTCTTCGAGTTCGGCGCAGAGAGCGTCGATGCGTTGGGCCTTGCCGTGCAGGCGCTCGAACTCGCGCAGCCGTTCCACGGCCTGGGCCTTGCCGAGTCCGGCGACGAACTTGTACAGGAACTCGACAGCAAGCGGACTATCCATGCCGGCCGAGCGCGTCAGGGCGGCGAGAGCGGCCGCCTGCGCCTCGACGGGAAGCCGGCGATCGAGCATCAGCCCCCGCAGCGGCTGCAACAGCGCCGGATCAAACGGCGGCGTCTGCCGGGCGATGACGGCCAGGGCCAGCCGTCGCGCCGGCGTTTCGCCGTCGGCGGCGAGGGCCGCGGTAAGGGGGGCGTCGGCCCCCTCACCCCTGCCCCTCCCCCCCGAAGCGGGGGGGAGGGGCAGGGGTGAGGGGGCCAGAAGGTCCGCCAGGCGCTCGACGGCCGCGGTTCGTCCGTCGTCGTCCATGCGGGTCAGCAGGGCGCCGAGGAGAGCGGCAAGGACTGCAGGAGCGCGGGCGCCGTGTTCCTCGCGCATGAGGGCCAGCAGCTCGCGCCAGGCCTCGGCGTCGGGGGGATCGGCGGCGAGGAGATTGAGCAGCAGCGCCAGGGTTTCGGTGTAAGTGCGGCGGGCGTCGCGGAAGAGATAGAGCCGATGGGCCTGGCGAAGGTGGGTTTCGTAGCCGCCGGGAGCAACGCGCGCGCTGCAAACGGGGCAGGTCGACGGCGCCGCCGAAGTGGACGGAGCGGCGAGAACTTGCGGAACTCGTTTATCGCTGCTGGGCATAATGATGCCGCAGGTACGCAAGGGCGGCGCGACGCTGACTGCATGAATCCTAACATGCAGCGCGACGTCGGAACAGCCCCGGCGCGCGGTCGCCGCAACGCCCTAATCCGAATCCCGCCGTCCCTGCACCGCCCACAGATACTGCTGCGATGCGACATAGAGGACGCCGTTGGCGGCGATCGGCGTGGTGTAAACCGTCGAGCCGAGATGCACGTGGCTCAGCACCTTCGGCTCTTTCCCGGCCGCCATCACAAAAAACTCCATTTTCGTGCCGAAATAGAGCTTGTCGTCGGCCGCCAGGATGCTGCCCCAGGCTTCCTCGCCCGTCTCGTGCACCCATTGCACCTTGCCCGTCTCGGCGTCCAGGCAATGGATGCGGCCGGCGATATCGGGAATGTACAGCAGGCCGCCGGCGATCGTCGCCGAGGATATCGTGCGGTCCAGACCGTCGTAGGACCAGATGCGGCCGGTCTCGGTGATGTCGCCGGTCTTCGTGGCGTCGATGCAGTGCAGCATCCCCCGGCCCCGCCCGTGCATTGGGTCCTCGCCGATCGCCACGTAGACGCGGTCCTTGTAAAAGACCGGCGTGGCGATGATTTCGCTGGGGCCGACGTAGAGGCCGTCGTTCTTGTTCGGGCTGAGCCGCTTGCGCTTGTCGCCGTCGGTGTAGTGGATCGGCTTGCCGTTGCGGAATTTGTAGGACGGCGGGTTGCAGTCGTAGGACCACACCTTTTTCAGATGCACCGGCTTGTCGGGGATGGAATCGAGGGCCTCAAAGGCGTAGCAGACGCCGTCGGAGCCGCCGAAGAAGATCAGCGTCTTGTCGCCGACCTTGCCGAGCGAGGGCGGCGACCACTGACAGTGAAAGGTCCGCGTGCAGATCTTCTCGTTTTCCGTGGCCAGCAGCCGGCCGGTGTGCTTGTCCAGGGCGACCAGGGCGGGGGCGTCGGGATTGACCATCCGCTCGTGCGTTTTGTCCACGCCGTTGGAGGTGCCGACGTAGAGAACGTCGCCGTGGATCAGCACGTTGCAGCTGGCCGAGTCGTGCGGGCTGACCCGCAGCTCGTTGATGAGGTCGTAGCGCCAGATCACCTTGGCGTCGGCCGGGCCTGTTGTGGCAGGGTCTG
>DATKHW010000800.1:0-11783 GCA_035546275.1 Gemmataceae bacterium | reverse complement strand
CGCTTGCGGAGTACCTGACGGACGCGATGGAGGAAATCCGGAAGCGTAACACCGACCTGGATAGTCTCAAGTTCGAGAGCGCTGCGGAGGTGAGTTGACCCGGCCATAGAAGGAGCTGCGCCGTGCCCTCGAACGCTCTCTCCGTTCATCTCGATCAGCTTCTGAGGGACGCCACTGAGCTGGATACGATTCATACGCAATTGAGGACGGGGCTTCCCGGCAGGCAGTACGGACTGGCGTCTCTGAACCGCGCCGCTGTTGTGATCAGCGTTTCGGCGTGGGAATCGTATGTCGAAGAACTCATGCGGGAGTCGTTGCAGGCGCTCTGCCCTGCGGCCCCTCCCCTCGGCAATTGGCCCGCACTGAGCGCCTTCATCCTTGGGGAATTGGGGAGATTTAACACGCCCAATGCCCAAAACGTCGCAAACCTGATTAATCGTTGCCTTGGGCTGGCCAACGTGCGGATCTCTTGGGGATGGCGGAACTGCACCGCGGCACAGGCGGAGGATCTGCTTGATCAAGCATTAGCTCTGCGCCATGAAATCGCTCACGGCGTGAATCCCCGGCCTGTCATCCACAACCCCTATTCCAAATGGTTGCCCGGTTTCATGCGGCGGCTGGCTCGCTGCACCGACGACGCCGTTCGGCGCCACCTCACCGCGGCGCACGGCCTGGCGAACCCTTGGCCGCCGTGATCGCTGCCTGCCAAGTCGTTTGCGCCGGCGTGCGCGGGCAAAGAAAAGCGGGTATCGCAGATTTCTATCGACGTAATATCCGGCGTCCCGGTTTTCCTTCTGGAGCTACAGGACTGACCCGAAGGTTGGCCCGCAGAGACCTTTGCTTTCGGGCGTGCGGCGAACATTATCGGAGATAATCGGTATTAGTTCATATTAAATGTTTTAGAATGAGAAAATCCGGGTTCAGTTCATATTAAATGTTTTAATATGAACTGACTTCGGATTTCCCCTCGTCGAGAATCTTACCCGCGTTGAGTGCAGGCGCGTTATCGGCGCCGCCCGCCCAAGCGAGTCCCGACGGATCGAACCGGTCGGTCGTATCCATTTGGACGCTGCGGAGCTTCACCGTTTCGAGATGTGAGGCGTAGAGCGGCTCGGCGGAATAGCCAATCAAGATGGAGCGACGGCGCGCGCCGGTGGGGTTCAGGCTGGCCGCGTGCACCAGATCGGCGTCGAACACCAGGATGTCGCCAGCGGAGCCTGAGAGCTGCACCGACCGGGACTCGTCATTGAAGTCGAAGGGCGGCTCACCCGGTGCAGAGCGGTGGCTGCCGGGGACGATTCGGGTCGCGCCGTTCTCGGGGCCATAGTCGTCGAAGTAGGCGAGGGCGCTCACCATATCGCCTGGCCGCCGGGCCGACAGGTCGCGGTGGAGCTTCTGATGGCCCCCGCCCGCCAACGGCTCGCGGCCCTCCACCTGCGAGAGGAAGAACCGTTCGGCGATCAGCTCGCCGACCGTGGCCAGGATCTCCGGCAGGCGGCACACGGCCTGCACCTTCGGATCGAGGTCCAGCAACGAGTGACGCCAGCCCGGCCCACGCGGTACGGGCCATCGTTCCGACGGCTTCACACCCGTATCGAATGCGGCACGCAGATCATCCAGCCATTCGGCTGGAATCGCTCCGCGGACCAGGGCGTAGCCGTCTCGATGGAGTCGCTCGCGGTCAATCATAGCTGCCTCAATGCCGCTCCCGCCAGAGCGTCGCACAAGGTCCGGAGCCGGGAAAACCGGTGTCGGTTCATGAATTGCTCTGAAAATAAGCCGCCGTCCTGATCGTGTGTCCAAGAAGCGGCGGCCATTTTCATGGTTTCAGGGTGAACGCAAGTTCATGACGACTGACACCGGATTTCGCATGCGTTTCGTGGAGTACCGCTCCAAGGGCTTCGTCAGCTTGGTCGGCGGCGTGCGGCTGTCGCGGGGAAAGCAAAAAGGGACATTGGAGATTTATATAAATACAATCTACGGTGTCCCTTGTTCCTTACCCCTTTTCCTTCTAGGGTGGGCGCAAGGCCGCGACCCTCCCGCGGACGCCGTCGATCGGGCCGCGGGGCAGGTGCAAGGGCGGTCATGCGGTTAACAGCTCCGCCAGAAACCTGCCGGTGTGCGACGCCTGGCAGGCCGCGACCTCCTCGGGAGTGCCGCAGGCGATCAGTCGGCCCCCATTGTGGCCTCCCTCCGGGCCGAGGTCGATGACGTAATCGGCCGTCTTGATCACGTCCAGGTTGTGCTCGATCACCACAACCGAATGTCCGGCGTCGACCAGTCCGTTCAGACTTTGCAGGAGCCGGTCGATGTCGGCGAAGTGCAGGCCCGTCGTCGGCTCGTCGAGGATGTACAGGTTGTGTTTGCCGCGTTTGAGCTTGCCGAGTTCGCCGGCGAGTTTGACGCGCTGGGCTTCGCCGCCGGAGAGGATCGTCGAAGGGTGGCCGAGCTTGAGGTAGCCGAGGCCCAGCTCGTTCAGGACGGCGATCTTGCGGGCGATCGCCGGCTGCTCCTTGAAGAAGCGGACGCCCTCCTCCACGGACAGGTCGAGGACTTCGGCGATGTTCTTATCGTGGTATTTCACTTCAAGGGCGTCCTGGTTGTAACGGGCCCCTTTGCAGGTGGGGCAGAGGACCTCCACGTCGGGCATGAACGAGAGCTGCGTCGTGATCGTCCCTTCGCCCGAGCACTCCTCGCAGCGGCCGCCTTTGACGTTGAAGCTGAACGTCGAGGCCGTGAAGCCGCGTCGTTTGGCCTCGTCGGTTTCGGCGAACAGCGTGCGAACCGCGTCATAAAACCCGATGTAGGTCGCTGGGTTGGAACGGGAGGACCGGCCGATCGGCGACTGATCGATGTCAATCACGTCGCTGATGTGCTCGCTGCCGCTGAGCGCGTCGTGCTCGCCGGCAAGGACGCGGCTATCGTAAAGGAGCGAAAACAGACGCTTCTGGAGGATGCCGTGGATGAGCGAGCTTTTCCCCGACCCGGAGGCGCCGGTCACGCAAACGAACTGTTCCAGCGGGATCGCGACGTGGATGTTTTGGAGATTGTTGTGACGGGCGCCCTGGACGACGATGGATTTGCCGCTGGCCGGCCGTCGTTGGCGGGGGACATGGATGGCCTTCTTGCCGCTTAGGTACTGGCCCGTCAGCGATTTGCCGTCTTGGCGGATCTTGTTCAAAGGCCCCTCGGCGACGATCTTGCCGCCATGCACTCCCGGGCCGGGACCGATTTCGAGGATGTGGTCCGCCGCCCGGATCGTGTCGGCGTCGTGCTCCACGACGATCACGGTGTTCCCCAGGTCGCGCAGCCGTTTGAGCGTCTCGATCATCTTGACGTTGTCCTTGGGGTGCAGCCCGATGCTCGGTTCGTCGAGCACGTACAGCATCCCCATCAGGCCCGAGCCGATCTGCGACGACAGCCGAATCCGCTGCGATTCACCGCCGGAGAGGGTCGCCGACCGGCGGTTCAGGCTGAGGTAATCCAGCCCGATGGCGATGAGCAGCTCGAGCCGCGTGGTCACCTCGCGCACGATCGTCTCGGCGATCGCCCGCTGCCTGGCCGTGGGCTGGATCGACTTCAGGAAGGCGAGCACGTCGGCCAGGTGCATCTGGCCGACCTCGTAGAGATTGCGTCCGCCGATCGTGACAAGACGGCGGGCGCGCTTCAAGCGAGCGCCGCCGCACTCGGGGCAGTCGTATTCCACCATCACCTTTTTGAGGTATTCGTCCATGCCGGCGTTGGACGTGCCCTGTTTGCGATATTGGCGGTAGTTATGCTCCAGTTGCGTGATGACGCCGTTGAACTTGATCTTCTTGCCGGCGTGCTGCTGCCCATATTTCGCCCCCGGCGGCACCCGGACCTCGAAGTGCTCCCCTTTCGTTCCATAAAGCAGCACCTGGACGTGCTCCTCCGCCAGCTCCTGATAGGGCACATCCAGGCTGAATCCGCAGTGGGCCGCCAGACTGAACAGAATTCGGCCGCCCCAGCTGTCGGGGC
This sequence comes from Gemmataceae bacterium, assembly GCA_035546275.1. Taxonomy (GTDB): domain Bacteria; phylum Planctomycetota; class Planctomycetia; order Gemmatales; family Gemmataceae; genus UBA4732. The sequence continues at coordinate 7,784 of DATKHW010000800.1, read as the reverse complement.
TGTTGCTCAGCGCGGCAGTGACGAAGGCACCCTCATTCAAAGTCCGCCGTGGATCGGGCACGATCAGCGTCGGATGCACCCGCATGGCCGTGCCGATGCCGGAACAGGTGGGGCATGCGCCCGCGGGGTCGTTGAACGTGAACTGGAAGGCCTGCATGTCGCCGGCGACGAGCCGATGTTGTGCGCAGCCGAAGCCGTCGTAAAACTCCTTGTGCTTGCCGCCCCGCTTCTTCGGCTTGACGACGTGAAAGCCGAGCAGCCCGTCGCCGAGCTTCAGTCCGTGTTCCAGCGACGTGACCACTTGCCGGTCGATGCCGGGGCCGACGACGAACGTATCGATCACCGCTTCGACCGTGTGTTCCCGGTCCTCGTCGAGGTCGAGATGCTCCCCCAGGTCGCGCGGCTTGCCGTCGATCCGCGCCCGCCGGTATCCGTTGACCCGGATAAGGTCGAAGAGATATTCGTAATCCTCGCCGTGAATCTTGCAGACCGGGGCCCGCACCTCGACCTCCGTGCCCCGAGGCAAGGCCAGCAGGTGCTCCATCATCTGATGGGGCGTGCGGATGACGAGGGCTTCGCCGCACACGGGGCAGTGAGGCGTCCCCATCACAGCGAACAGCATACGCAGGTAGTCGGAGATGTCGGTCATCGTGCCGACGGTGGACCGAGGGTTGGCGCCGACGGTTTTCTGGTCGATGGATACGACCGGCGACAGCCCGTTGACGAAATCGACGTCCGGCTTTTTCAATTGCCCGACGAACCGCTTCGCGAAGGTGGACATCGACGCCAGCAAGCGCCGCTGCCCTTCGGCGTAGATCGTGTCGAAGGCGAGCGACGACTTGCCGGACCCGCTCATGCCGGTGACGACGGTCAGCTTGTCGCGCGGGATCTCCACGTCGATGTTCTGCAGGTTGTTCTCGCGGGCGCCGCGGATTTCGATGGTGGTTCGCATCCGGTCCTCGACATCCGGCCTGGCTTGAATCGGTGAACTTCTACCAGGAGTCGTGTAAAATGTCAGCAGTGCATTAGCGCGGTTGGGCGGATGCGCGACGAGCTTGCGCCTGAGCCGCGGCTTTGATGTTGGCGATGCGACGAACCCAAGGGACGTCATGGCGCACAAAGTGACCATTGAGCTGACCATGCCGGACGACTTCGACAAGCTGCGTCTTCCTCCGGGGGTACACGACCGCCTGCAGCACCTGCTTGACAAGCAATCACGCGAAGGGAAGCTTTCGCGTTCCGAGCGCCTCGAGGCCGAGGGGCTTGTGGACGTCGCGGAACTGCTGTCGTTGCTCAAGCTGCGCGCCAAACGCGCGCGAGGGGACGAATGAACTCGGTCCCCCGGCGTTTGAGGCGCTTGGTCGTCACTCGCGCCGGCGAACGTTGCGAGTATTGCCGGCTCGCCCAAATCGGCCAGGAAGCCGCATTTCATATCGACCACATTCTTCCCGTCATTGACGGCGGCGAAACCGTCGCCGCCAACCTCGCGTTAGCATGCGTCTCTTGTTCCCTTCGGAAGGAAGCGCGCCGGACGGTTCGCGATCCAGCGACTGCCCGCCATGTGCCGAGTCTTCAATCCTCGAACCGATCGCTGGAGCGGCCACTTTCGCTGGGAGGGCGCGGTCGTGATGGGGCTTACCGCGAAGGCGAGAGGCACGATTGAACTCCTGAAACTGAACCGCCCTCGGATTCTCGCGATCCGGCAAGAAGAAATGGCGCGCGGGCGCCATGCGCCCGTGGAGTGAGCGCGCAATGACCGCTAGCCCTCCAGAACATACGCCGGCTCTTCGACCCGTTCGAGGCTGCGCTTCGTCAGCTTGAAGGGGGCGGAGACTTTTTCCAGCAGCCCTTTGCGTTCCAGCCACTCGCACGCGGACTCCAGGTGCCACGGATGCACCTGCGAGAACGCGAAGTGATCGCTCATCTCCGACAGGGGGACGACGCGGTTCTGCTTCTTGAAATAGTCGAGCAGAGGCTTCAGATGGGACCGGTAATGCTTGTCGAGGTAGGCGTCGATCGCGTCGAGCGCTGCGGACAGGACGCGCCGGTTCTTGCGCTTCGCCAGCACGTCGAGGTAGATCGTTTGGAACAGTTTCGGGGCCAAGTCGATCGCCCGGTAGATGACGTCGTGTTCCCACACCTGGCCCTGGCGGATGATCTCGGTATGGGCCACGCTATGGGCGGCCCCCACGATTTCCTGCGCCGCCAGCTCGAGGTCGCCCTTGATTTCCAGGCGTTTGCGGGCGTGCCGGCTCGCATGGATGGTCCAGGTCGAGAAGGTCAAGAGTTCCCGCTCCTGGTCCTTGGTCGCGACGCGGTCGGCCTGTTTGAACCACGCGTCGATGGACGGGTCCTTGCTGTACACGATCCGGCGCCGGGCGAAGAAATTACAGGAAAACGCCGTCCGCGACGCCCCTTCGACCATCTTCTTGAAGCGGCTGCGCGGGATCACCTCAGCGTAGATGTTGACGCCGTTCTCGACCAGGATGCGGAAGACCCGCTCGTCATTGCCGTCGCTCGGCAAGCGCCGGCTGACGCCGTCGGCCTCGATGATCCACAGACCCAGCGTTTCACGGCGCCAGATCGTTTCCGGCGACAGGCTCCCCACCAGGACGACGGCGAGCACGTAACGATCCTCCGCGATTCGCTCCGTCAACTGATTCAAGGCGGCCTGGAATCGAGCGACTTTTTCAACGTCGTCGTTCTTGGTCATGGGGTTCACCTCGGTTCGGCGCTCAACCAAACAACGCGACATTCTAGCCATCGGGCAGCCCCGCCGGAATGTCAGTAAGGGCGCCTGCCCGGATCCATCGCCAGGCGATCGGCGCAGCGGCCGGGCGGAAGAACGGTTGTTCTCCGCCGTCCCCAGCCATAAACTCACCTACGGAAGTGAATCGGCGCTTGCAGAGAGCGTGCATCCAAGATAGTCGCGTCGGAGGAAATATGACGACCGAAAGCAAAAGCCCGGTGATGAACGGAGCCAACGGGGCTGCGGCTGCCAAAGCGCCGCGGGCCCGGTCGAATCGAGACTGGTGGCCGAATCAGCTGAACCTGGAGATCCTCCATCAAAATTCTCCCCTGTCCAATCCCATGGGCGAGGAGTTCAACTACGCCGAGGAGTTCAAGAAACTCGACCTCGCCGCCCTGAAGAAAGACGTCGAAAAGGTGATGACGACGTCGCAGGACTGGTGGCCGGCCGACTACGGTCATTACGGGCCGCTCTTCATCCGCATGGCGTGGCACAGCGCCGGCACCTATCGCATCGCCGACGGCCGGGGCGGCGCGGCTTCCGGCACGCAGCGCTTCGCGCCCCTCAACAGCTGGCCCGACAACGCCAGCCTCGACAAGGCCCGGCGGCTGCTTTGGCCGATCAAGCAGAAATACGGCCGGAGCCTCTCGTGGGGCGACCTGATGGTCTTCGCCGGGAATTGCGCCCTGGAGTCGATGGGGTTCAAGACGTTCGGGTTCGCCGGCGGGCGCGAGGACATCTGGGAGCCGGAAGCCGACATCAACTGGGGGGCGGAGATCGAATGGCTCGGCGCCGAGCGTTACGACGACGACCGGCAGCTGCAAAAACCCTATGGCGCCGTCCAGATGGGCCTGATTTACGTGAATCCGGAAGGCCCCGGCGGTCAACCCGATCCGCTCGCCGCGGCCGGGCACATTCGTGAGACGTTCGGCCGCATGGCCATGAACGACGAGGAGACCGTGGCGCTGATCGCGGGCGGCCACACCTTCGGCAAGGCCCACGGCGCCGCCAACGCGGCCCAATACTGCGACCCCGAACCCGAGGCGGCCAGCATCGAGGAGCAAGGCCTCGGCTGGAGCAATCGCTTCGGAACCGGCAAAGGCGCCGACGCGATCACCAGCGGCCTGGAGGGCGCATGGACTTCCAACCCAATCAAGTGGGACAACGGCTACTTCGACAACCTGTTCGGCTACGAATGGGAGCTGACGAAAAGCCCGGCCGGCGCCTACCAGTGGACTCCCAAGGACGCGGCGGCGCGGGACACCGTGCCCGACGCCCACGATCCGAAGAAGCGGCACGCCCCCATGATGTTCACGACGGACCTCGCCCTGCGGCTGGACCCGATCTACGCGCCGATTTCGAAGCGCTTCCACAAGAACCCGGACCAGCTCGCCGAGGCCTTCGCCAAGGCATGGTACAAGCTGACCCACCGCGACATGGGCCCCGTCTCGCGGCTTCTCGGCCCGCTAGTTCCCCCGCCGCAGCTGTGGCAAGACCCGGTGCCCGCCGTCGATCACGAACTGATCGGGCCGCAGGACGTCGCTCAGCTCAAGGCCAAGATTATGGCCTCCGGACTATCCATTTCTCAATTGGCGACGACCGCCTGGGCCTCGGCGTCCACGTTCCGCGGCAGCGACAAGCGCGGCGGTGCGAACGGGGCGCGCATCCGCCTGGCGCCGCAGAAGGATTGGGAAGTCAACCAGCCGGCCGAGCTTGCGAAGGTTCTGAAGACGCTCGAGAAAATCCAAAAGGACTTCAACAGTGCGCAGGCCCCCCTCACCCTACCCTCTCCCCCAGCGGCTGGGGGAGAGGGTAGGGTGAGGGGGAAGAAGGTTTCGCTGGCGGACGTGATCGTTCTGGGCGGATGCGCCGCTGTTGAGGCGGCCGCGAAGAAGGCCGGGCAGGACGTGCAGGTCCCCTTCACGCCGGGGCGCACCGACGCGTCGCAGGAGATGACCGACGTGGAATCCTTCGCCGTGCTCGAACCGACCGCCGACGGGTTCCGCAACTACCAGCGCAAGGGAGACGCTCGATCGGCGCCGGAGCTGCTGGTGGACCGGGCGCGGCTGCTGAAGCTGACCGCTCCGGAGATGACGGCGCTGATCGGCGGGCTGCGGGTGCTGAATACGAACTTCGGGCAGTCCAAGCTAGGCGTCTTCACCGAGCGGCCCGGGTCACTGACCAACGACTTCTTCGTGAACCTGCTCGACATGCACACGGAATGGCGGAAGTCCTCCCAGGGCGAACACGTCTACGAGGGCCGCGACCGCCGGACGGGCAAGGTCAAATGGACCGGCACGGACGTCGATCTCGTCTTCGGCTCGAACTCTCAGCTGCGGGCCATCGCGGAAGTCTATGCCTGCGGCGACTCGCAGCAGAAGTTTGTGCGCGACTTCATGGCCGCGTGGAACAAGGTGATGTCCCTGGACCGGTTCGACCTCGCCTGATTCGTGTTGGAGCGTTTTCCGGCTTTCGAGCCGGCGGCGGAGCCTCGTGCGGGGGAATCGACATCGGGCCGCGACGTGAACCGAAGCGGCTTCCCTGTACGAGGCTCCATTCACTCCCGGCCAGCATCTCCTGCTCGCCCCCTGTGGATCCGCCCGAACTTGCGCGCGGCGGTTCGATGCGCCGCGGCGGCCTCGGGACCGTTCAGCGGCAGTTCGTATCGTTCCTCAACCACGTCCACGCCCCCCAGCCGGCCCGGCTTCTGCTCCACCCTGCGGAAGCCGGCCGATTGATACAGGCGGGCCGCGGCCGTCAGGGCGCTCTCGGTCCAGAGGACGACCTCCGCGCAGCCGCACGCCTTGCAGAAGTCGAGGGCCGCATGAAGCAGCTTCCGACCCAGCCCCGCGCCGCGGCAGCTGGGATCCACCAGGAACCAACGGAGCTGAGCCGTCTGCGGCGCGGCGGCGACGATGGCGATGCAACCGACCAGGTCGGCGCCGCGCTCGGCGAGCCACAGCCGTTCGCGGTCGGAGGCGCGTCGCACGAAATCGGCCAGGGGAGCTGCGACGTAAGCCTCGAAGGTCGGATCGAATCCGCGCTCTTGCGCATAGAGGAGGCCGTGCAGCCGCACGACGGCCCCCAGATCGCCGGGACGCAGGTCGGTTCGGATGGCGATCGCATCGGCCGGCACGCTCGTTTCCTGCATCCACGCCCCCTCTCCGCCGATGCGCTCATCGCCCGCCCACCACAGGGGACATACTACCTTTCGCCGCCCACCCTCACCGGCCTTCATAGCCAGACATTTGCACTCCCCATTCGGCCGCCCGGACGCTCTCTCGGCGCAGTATACTCGGCGCCGCGCCCGGTCCCAAGACGCCGAGGCGTCTCATGCTCCTGTTCGCTTCCGCTGTTCTCAATGACTCCGATGCACGACCCGATCCGTGACCGCCTCCAGGATCGCCCGGCACGCCGACGCCGGAAGGCACGCCAGCTCCTTCCGCGCCTTCGCCGCGAAATCCTCCGCCTTCCGGCGGGCGTAATCCAGCCCGTCGCTCTCCGCCAGGCACGGCCGCAGCAATTCGCGCTTGCGATCGCCGGGCGCCGTCAGAATCCGCCGCACGCGCTCCGCCAATCCTGGCGGGCCTTGCTGCATCAGCCGGATCAGCGGGAGCGTCATCTTCTGCTGGTCCAGGTCCGTGCCCAGCGACTTGCCCGTCGTCTGCTCGTCGCCGACCAGGTCGAGCAGGTCGTCGGCGATCTGGAAGGCCAGGCCGACGTTGCGGCCGAAGCGCGTCAGAGCCGCCGTGGTCTCCGCCGAGGCGCCGCTGTAGAGCGCCCCGAGATGGCAGGCGCAGGCCAGCAATTCCGCCGTTTTGCCGTCGATCATGTCGAAATAATCGGACTCGGTCAGGTCGAGGTTGCCGCGCTCCAGGCCCTGACAAAGTTCGCCTTCGCAGACCCGGTTCGTCGCTTGGCCGATCAGCCGGCAGGCGCGGACGTCGTCCAGCGTGCTGGCGAGATGGAAGGCATGGGTGAACAGGTAGTCGCCGAGCAGCACGGCGTTGTGGACGCCCCAGCGGGCGTTGACCGTGCCGACGTGCCGGCGCACCGCGGCGCCGTCGAGGATGTCGTCGTGGACCAGCGTGGCCGTGTGGATCATCTCCACCACGGCGCCCAGGACGTGATGGGCCGGCGCCACTCGCCCACAGGCGCGGGCGGTTAGCAGCAGCAGGACGGGACGCAGCCGTTTGCCGCGGTAGTGCCGGACGTGATCGACGACGGGCTGAACCTGGGCGTAGCGGCTGCGGAGCGTCTGGGCCAGGATGCGCTCGACTTCCTCCAGGTCCGACGCGATGGGGCCATACAAGTCGAGGGGAGGCGTTAAGGTCGGCGGGGCCGCCAGCATGGATTGGGTCATGACCCTTCCCTGACGCTCGTGGGGCAGGTTTCCAAACCTGCCGTGGCGCATAGGCAGGTTTGGAAACCTGCCCCACGAAATCGCAAGAGGTTTCTGAAGTTTCAATCCCATCTGAATGTATCGACGGCCGGGAGGACCGTCAATCGTCGCGCCGGAAGGTCCCGCTGCGGCCGCCGCTCTTCTCCTCCAACCGGATTCGTTCGATCGTCATAACACGATCGACCGCTTTGCACATGTCGTACACGGTCAGAGCGGCGACGCCGACGGCGGTGAGCGCCTCCATCTCGACGCCGGTCCGGCCGAAGACGCGCACGGTGGCCTCGATGCGGAGCAGGTCGTCGGCGTCCCAGGAGAAGGCGACGGTTGCGGAGGTGATGGGGAGGGGATGACAGAGAGGAATGAGATCGCCGGTGCGCTTGGCGGCCATGACGCCGGCGAGGCGGGCGGTTTCGAGGACGTCGCCCTTGCTGAGCTTTCGGTCGCGGATGAGGGCGGCGGTGGCGGCGGCCATGCGGACGAGGCCGCTGGCGCGGGCCTCGCGCAGCGTCTCCGGCTTGGCGCTGACGTCCACCATACGGCTGGCGCCGGATTCGTCGAAATGGGTGAGTTCGGTCATGGTCGATTCCGATGGCGAGCGGGGGGCGTTAGCCCCCTGATGGCGCAATGTCGTCG
>DATKHW010000799.1:0-3824 GCA_035546275.1 Gemmataceae bacterium | reverse complement strand
CCTCGACCTGGATCAGGCCGGCCGCCGAGTTTTCGACGGTGACTTGCAAATCGACGGCACGCGTCAGGGGCAACAGGCGGTCGTGCAGTGGTTCTGGTTTTCCCATCGGCTCCAGCAGATCCAGCGTGATCGCCTGGCCCGCCGTGATGTTCTTGTGGACGGTGCGGTAAAAGGCCGATTCCGCCACCGGGGGCAGGAACTCCGCCTTGTTTTTTTCATACGCTGGCGCATCCTCGACGGTCAACGGTCGCAAACGCACGTCCGTTGGACTAATGGAGTCCCCGGCGTACAGGTTGCGCGAGGCGGCCACCACCAACGGGGTGGGCGGCGGCGCTGGCGGAGGCGGATCGGCTTTCTTCTCCGGTGGATTGAGTATGCCGGAATACTTCACGCCGACGACTAGGCCCAGCCCCACCAACAGGGCCAGGGCGAGCGTAAACAGGGTGCTGGCTTTCACGACGGGAGCCTCAGGGGGTGTTGTTGGGGGACTCAGTTCCTTGCATGATCCATTTCATCCAAGGGAGCCAAGGGCGTCACGATCCATCAGTGGGCGGCGTTTAATTCACCCGCATGATTGAAGTCGCTGCGACATTCTGATTGGCCAAGGCGGACACGGGGGACGATGGCGATCCCAACAGCGCCAGACCGACCGGCGCCGACGTGGTGACCACCACGAGCTGAATCGGCCCATTCGGCCCGCCGTCGACCTGGACGAACTGGACGTTTACCTTGGCTTGAACAAGGGGTCCGGAGGCCGCCAGCGTTCGCTGCACCGCTAGCTGTACTGTTCCGGCGTCGCCGCCCGCGGCGCCGACGCGCGCCCCTTCATGGCTGGCCGCCGCCAGGGCCTGGCGGGCCAGCAGCAACTGCGAGACGCCCATCATGCCGGCCAGCAGGATCATCAGTATCGGCAAGGTGAGCAGCAGCTCGGCCGTCATCAAAGCGCCGGAACGACGCCAGCGGAGGGCGCAACGCCCGGCGGCAGCATTAGTGCGCATCATTCTGCACCTGGCTCGAAACCTGAATGGCGCTGCGGATCATCAATTGGTCGCGGCCCAACAGGAATGCCAGCACCAGCAAGGCGCCGACGGCCAACGGCCACGAAAAGGCGACGACTCGATGCTTCGGCGGCTTGCCCGCGGTAGGCTTCTTGAATGCCTTGCCCCGGAGCAGTTTCAGGACCACGAAAACCATGCCGACGCAGCAAAGGCAGCCGCCCGCGACGCCAAGCACAGGGAAAATGCTAAGCGGTCCAACCCATGCTCCTACGGCGGCGTAGAGCTTGACGTCGCCGCCCCCGCATACGCCGAGGATCCACAGCACCAACATTACGGTGAAGCCGACTGCAACACCGGCGAGCGCGAACAGGAGGCCGTCCAAAAGGCCGAGACCAAGTCCGCCGCCGGCCGGCAAGATCCACGTCGTCAAGCCGGCCCAACCAAGCCAGGCGCCGCGAGCCATGCTGGCGATTACGCCGACGGCGAGCGTTGTCAGACTGATCCACTTGGGCACGATCATCCGGCGCATGTCGGACCAGGAGGCCGCAATCAGTAAGGACAGCAAGCCGGCGACGAAGACCCAGGCGAAGCCGGAGGAAGGGAAAAAGAGCTGAATCAAGGGTTGGCCTCCGTGCCAAGCGATGAAGCCGTATTCGTTGCCAGATTACCTATCGACCATTAGGGGCAGAAAAAAAGGATTGCCGGCCGCGGCGGCGGCAATCCCAGGTCAAAGGCGATTGGACAGACGTTACAGGTCGAACGGACGGCAAGGCAGGCCCGGCCGTCGGCGCCGCCGTCAGGGCGCCGGATTGACCGGCGGGACGACAGTAGTGAAGTTGTCGTTCGATTCCGCGGAGGTGAAGAAGGTGGTGTTGGAAGCGCTGTAGGACACGCCGCCTACGGTGGCGATGGTGGTGCCGCCGGCGACAATGGAAAAGCCTGCGAAGCTGAAACTGGTTTGTACTGCCAAGAGGGCGTTGCCGATGTCCGCCAACGAGGCGTTCTCGGCGTTGCGCAGGGCGACCAGACCGGGAATGATCCCGATGACCGTTAGGGAGATAACCAGGACGACTTCCGCAGACACGACGGCGCCGCGGTCGTCTGTCCACAATTTCGCGATCAGGGATTGCATAAACGGAGTTCCTCCTCCGTGAAGCCCGATCGCGTTCGCCGACGGGTGGCGAAGAGGGAAAAAGCGATGGGGCGTTCACAATCCCATGATGCGCTACGCATCGACGAAAAAAGGGAATGCCGGTTCATTTGCCGGCATTCCCTCAGGTGCCCAGGATGGACCAGGCGCTACAGTTTGCAAGGACGGAAGCGGATCCCGGTCGTTTGCTCGGCAAGGTCACGGAGCGGGATTGACCGCCGGAACCGTGTAAACATTGCCGAGGCCTTCGCTCGAATAGAAGAAGGTGACGTTGGTCGTGGCGAACGAAACGCCGCCGACTTGGGCGATCGTAGTGCCGCCCGTGCCCGGCGTGGCGCTGCCAAGGATGGCAAAGCCCGAGAAGCTGAAGTCCAGATTGATGGCCAACAGCGCGTTGCCGATGTCCGCCAGCGTAGCGTTCTCGGCGTTGCGCAGCGCCACCAGGCCCGGGATGATCCCGATGACCGTCAGACCGATGATGAGGACAAGTTCGGCAGCCATGACTGCACCCTTGTCGTCCGCCCACAACTTCGACAGCAAAGCCTTCATTGTCCAGCAACCTCCTCAATGATCCCGGATCGCGTTCGCCGGAAGCGGCGGACAGGAAAAGACGATACGGGACACCTTCGTCCGCGTCGGCGAGTCCGTCCAGAACCAATGCACCGGACCCCAAGTCCGAGCATAGGAGATGCCTTCTCCCGTCGATCGATTCCCATGCCTCGGCGCGGAATCGTCCGCGCGGCGGCGCTGTGCGCCGTCGTTCCTCCGGGCTCCACGTCAACTCGAATGGTATTCGTCGCCGAATGGCAGGCCGCCTGCGAGCCGTGGAAGGACATGTCGGCGGTCTCATTTCTTTCCTACGTCACCTAGCTTACCGCAAGTCTGACGGCGTGCAATTAGATTCCAGCCCGGCGTCCTGGAAATGCCGGCCGGTTATTCCGAATCTAACGCAGCATCCCGTGACGCCTGTTGGATTCTGAATCAATTGGCTCAAGCCCGCCCGTTCCGGCCGCCGGCTTCTCCATGTCGTGCAGCTGGCGCGCCTAAGCCGCTCGGTGCAGCTGTTACGACGCGTCAGATGGATTTCCCCTGATCCAGGCGATGCGGCGCGAAAGTCCACTGGCCCCTCGGCCGATCCATTCCCTGCTTAGTCCCAGCTGGAAGCCAGCAGCGTCAGCTGGCCGAATTGGAACGTTCCCCAAATGCGGAACAGACGACGTCGATAACCCAGAATTCCAAGGTCCTGCGATCACAGACATGGGTTGGCTTGGTGATAGAGTTGAAGAGCGGCGAATCGGACACGACTAAGCGCAAGCAGCTTCCGGGCAGCTGGCGCCGCCGAAACTAGCTCCGTGCTCAGCTGCCTGACAATCAAGGCTCGCCCAGGGGCCGTCAGTTGCAAAGCAGCTGCGCCCGTTGAGGCCGGCTTGCCGACGGGCTTGCGGGGTGCGCGACGGAGGACGACCTGGATGAAGCAAATAGGGTCAACGTCGAATCCGTCGTCCGAGGCCGCGCCCTTGGAGCGTCTGGGCGCCGGCATCGACTTTACCGACCCTCATTCGCCTCTGGCGCCGCTTTACTTGCGCACCAGCGGTGTGGTCGCTTGTGCTGTGCTTTCTGTTGTTTTTGTCATTGCGAGCATCGTGCCCCTGTGGCAATCCGACGTGTGGGGCCAC
>DATKHW010000798.1:0-14452 GCA_035546275.1 Gemmataceae bacterium | reverse complement strand
ACGGCGCCGAGACTGTATACGTCCACGGCGGTGCTGAGGTCCTTGCAGGCGGCGGCTTGTTCGGGGGCCATGTAGCCGGGCGTGCCCACGATGGCGCCGGAATTCGTATCGCTGCCGGCGGCGGCGCCGAGATGCTTGACCAGCCCGAAGTCGGTGACGTGGGACTGTCCCTTGGAGTCGAGCAGGATATTGCCGGGCTTGATGTCCCGGTGCAGGATGCCGCGCTGGTGGGCGTAATGGACAGCCCGCGCCACCTGGGCGACCAGCCGGGCGGCCTGGGCATGGCCTTTCTTCCACGGGCCGACGTCGTCGAGGCTGCCGCCGTCGATCAGCTTCATGCTGAAAAAGTGCTGACCCTGAATCTCGCCGACCTGGTAAATCGGCACAATGTTCGGATGGTCCAGAGCGGCGGCTTCCTCCGCTTCCGTTCGGAAGCGGCGCACCTGGTCGGCCGACGCCAATTGGCCGGCGAGGATCATCTTGAGTGCGACGATCCGGTTGAGACTGACCTGGCGCGCTTTGAACACGACGCCCATGCCGCCGCGGGCGATTTCCGCCAGGATCACGTAGTCGCCGAAGGTGCGGCCCACAAGCTGGCCGGCGTCGGTGAGATCGGACGCAGACGGCGGCGCCGTTGCGCCCGCGGACCGGGCATCCGGTCCGAAGGTGCGCGTGGGCGCGTGGCTCACCGGAGACGCCGCCCGCGGCGGGGCGGCTTGCCCCTCAGGACCTGCGGGTGGGGTGGCGGGGCTTCGGCCGCGGTCGGGGATGTCCAGCGTTTCCAACGGATCGTCGATCGGTTTAGGGGCTTTTTCGGCCGGATTGGGCGCACTGGGCTTGTTGCTCATGATTTCCTCAGGGCAAGGCGACGCGGCCCGGCGGACTAGCGGGATGCCAGGCGGCGGGGTTTTATCCAGTGCCGAGGCGGCGGGACGCAAGCTCGTCCACGATGCGCCCGCCTCGGGTCGGCGAGAAATGCAAAGCGAGGTTCTTTGCCGCCAGGCTCTGGCGGCGCTTCGCCTGACCCTTCCAAGCGGCGGGCCTGCGTCTCGGCTGCGACTTGAGGTTAAAACTACCTGACCGCAAGAGCGAATGCAACGATTTTCCACCGCGCCCCGCTGGAATCCCATCCGCTCATTCCAGGGCCCCGTCCCGCCCCGTCGTCAGCCGGTGGATGATCGCCGCGACCGCCCCAAGCCGTTTGCTGCCGCGCGCGCGAATAATGTCGCAATCCGCCATCGATGGCGCCAGGGCGCGGCGACCGGTCCGTTGCAGCAGTTCGTCGAACAGGCCGTCGCGCGCGTCAAGCAGCCGGCCGTACAGATAGAGCTTGCTGGGGTTGAACAGATTCACCACGGCCGCCATGCCGACGGCCAGGTATTCAAGAATTCGATGCAGCTCGTCGTCCGCCCAAACCTGGCCCGACCGGAGCAGTTCGACGACCTCCTCAATGGGAATTCTTCGCCCAACGCGCTCCGAGACGGCGGCGGCCAGGGCGGTGTCGCTGGCGACCGTCTCCAGGCAGCCGCGGTTGCCGCAGCCGCACGCCTTTCCGTGAATGTCGACCGTGACATGGCCCAGCTCGCCGCCCAGACCGCTGCAGCCTTCGAGGACGCGGCCGCCGCTGACCACGCCGACGCCGAGGCCTTCGCTGATGTCCAGCATGGCGAAGTCGGCGACGCCGCGGGCGGCGCCGTAATTCTGCTCCGCCAGGCAGAGGGCGTGCGATTCCTGGAGAATGGCGGTCTCTATTCGCAGGTTTTTGTGCAGATCGTCGCCGAGACGTCGGCCGTCGGTCTGGTGCAGGTTCGGCGAGAACAGAGTGCGTTTTTCTCGCTTATTGAGCAGGCCGGGCATGCTGACGCCGAGGCCGAGCACCGCAAGGCCGATGCGATCGATGAGCAGACGGGACTCGCGAACGACCGCTCGCACCAGTTCAGCGTAGCCCGGCGGCGTCTCGAACGAAGCCGCGTGTTCCGGGTCGATTTCGCCGTTCAAACCGGCCGTCACCAATTCGCACCGTCGGGCGCCGACGACCAAACCGAGGACCGCCGCCGTCTTGCACGCCAGTCGCAGCACCCTGCCGGGCCGGCCGAGGGTCCGCGGCCGGGCGTCGCCCTCTTCCAACAACCGCGCCCGGAGCAGGGCGGCGACGGTGCGCGTGACGGTGGGCCCGCTGATGCCGGTTCGGCGCGTGATGTCGGCGCGGGACAGCGGTCCCGCCGCCTGGATGGCGGCCAGCACCTCGCGTTCATTCAGATGGCGGAGCAGCGAGCCCCGCGCCGCGGACCGGGCCATCTTGTTCCCCCCAATCAGCGAAGGAATTTTTCCGCGATTTTCCAGTTTAGTGCTTGCATCCAGGCGAGGCCAGCGGTATTTTCACACTTTATGAAAATAAATGCCGGCACGGGCCGGCGGGTCATCAAGGGAGAGGAAGCATGGGGCGCAATGTGATCGTGGCCGCGGCGGTTCTGGCGGCGGCGCTGGCGGCGGCCAGGCCGGCCCTCGGTGAGCAGCCCAAGCTGTCGGTTCTGATGCTCGGCGACGACGGCCACCACCGGCCGGCCGATCTCGCCAAAATGATCTCGCCGGTCCTGGCGACGGACGGCGTCGCGGTGGATTACACGGAAGACGTCGATGCGGCGCTGACGCCGGAGCGCCTGGCCAAGTACGACGCGCTCCTGATCTTCCGCGACCACGGCGACCTGCCTCCCAAAGCGGAAACGGCCTTGCTGGATTTCGTCGAGGGCGGGAAAGGCCTCTTCGCGCTCCATTGCGCTTCCAACTGCTTCCGCAACAGCGACAAGTACACGGCCCTGGTCGGCGGCCGGTTTCTCCGCCATAACACCGGCGTCTTCCGTGCGAAGATCATCGACGCCCAGCACCCGGCCATGCGCGGTTTGAGCAATTTTGAGAGCTGGGATGAAACCTATGTCCACGACGAGCTCGGGCCCGACATTCGCGTGCTGATGGTGCGGGAAGAGCAGGGCGGGTATGAGCCCTACACGTGGGTCCGCAACCAGGGCAAGGGCCGCGTCTTCTACACGGCGCTCGGTCATGACGAACACACCTGGAAGGTGGAAGGCTTCCAGAAACTTCTGGAGCAAGGCCTCCGTTGGTGCGCCGGTAAGACTCCCGACGATAAGGACGTTAAACCGTTTGAATATGTCGATGCCAACGTGCCCTTCTATCCTCCTGGTGAGAAGTGGGGCACGATATCGGATACGCCGACGCGCAAGATGCAGCTGCCGCTCGACCCGGAGCAATCGATGAAGCACATGCACCTGCCGGAAGGCTTCGAGGTGCAGCTGTTCGCGTCGGACCCCGACATTTACCGTCCGATCTGCATGGCCTGGGACGCCCGCGGCCGACTCTGGATCGCCGAAACGCTGGATTACCCTAACGACAAGCAACCACCCGGCAAGGGGCATGACCGTATCGTCATTCTCGAAGACACGAAGGGGACGGGCAAAGCGGACAAATTCACGGTTTTCGCAGAGGGCCTTAGCATCCCGACCAGCATGGCGTTCGCCCGCGGCGGCGTGATCGTGACTCAGGCGCCGGAGACGCTGTTTCTCAAGGACAGCACCGGCGGCGACAAGGCCGACGTGCGGCAAACGCTATTCCGCGGCTGGGGCGTCAGCGACACCCACGCCGGACCGAGCAACTTGCGCTATGGCTTCGACAACTGGATCTGGGGCACGGTCGGCTATTCCGGCTTCAACGGCGCCATTGGCGGAACGGACCATCGGTTCAGTCAAGGCATTTGGCGCATGAAGCCGGATGGCACGGACCTCGAATTTCTCACATCTACGAGCAACAACACGTGGGGTCTTGGTCTGAGCGAAACCGGCCAGGTGTTCGCGTCCACGGCCAACAATCAGCACAGCGTTTTTTTGGGCGTGCCAAACCGCTATTTCGAGGCGGTGCGCGGCTTTCACGGCGCGGGCAGTGCGGGTATCGAGGACCACAAGAAGTTCCATCCGGTGACGGACAAGATTCGCCAAGTGGATTTTCACGGCGGCTACACGGCGGCGGCCGGCCATGCGCTTTACACCGCCCGCAGCTTTCCGGAGGAGTACTGGAACAAGGCGGCATTCGTGTGCGAGCCGACGGGGCACCTGGTCCACGTCGACTGGCTGGTCCCGCAGGGGAGCGGCTTCGTCGCCAGGGACGGCTGGAACATCCTGGCCAGCGACGACGAGTGGACGGCGCCGGTATGCGCCGAGGTCGGGCCGGACGGCGCCCTGTGGGTGATTGACTGGTACAACTACATCGTCCAGCACAACCCGACGCCGAAGGGCTTTGAAACAGGCAAGGGCGGCGCCTACGTCACGCCGCTGCGCGACAAGACGCACGGTCGTATTTATCGCATCGTCTGCAAGGCCGCCAAACCGTCCCCGCAGGTGGATTTCACCAAGGCGGATGAAAAAACGCTCATCGCGACGCTTTCCCATGAGAACATGTGGCAGCGCACGACCGCCCAGCGGCTGCTGGTGGAGCGCGGCAAGACGGATATTGTGTCGCAGCTTGCCGCGGTCGTGAAGGACGGCAAGAGCGCGGCAGGCGCGTTTCACGCGCTATGGACCATGCACGGCTTGGGCGCGATGACGGCGGACAAGAGCGAGGCGTTCGACGCGGCGAAGGCCGGTTTGGCCAGCGCCAATCCCGTGGTCCGGCGCGCCGCGCTGGCCGTGATGCCGCGGACGGCCGACGGAGCGGCGGCGATTGTGACTGCCAAGTCCCTGTCCGACGCCGACCCGACGGTTCGGCTGGAGGCGCTGCTGGCGCTGAGCGAAATGCCGGCGACGAAGGAAGCCGTGGCGGCGATCACTGCCGCTGTGCTCGATCCCAAAAACGCCGGCGATCCGTGGATTCCATCGGCGCTGATCGCCGCGGCGGCGCGAAACGACATGGACTTTCTGCAGACGGCGGCTGTCGCGAAGCCCCCCAAGGGA
Organism: Gemmataceae bacterium; assembly: GCA_035546275.1. Classification (GTDB taxonomy): domain Bacteria; phylum Planctomycetota; class Planctomycetia; order Gemmatales; family Gemmataceae; genus UBA4732. The sequence goes on along the minus strand of DATKHW010000798.1, from coordinate 9,494 downwards.
GCGGAGACGACTTACACGAAAACGATCCGTGCCGTGGCCGAACATGTGGCGCGTCAGGCCCCCGACGGGGCGGCGCCGAAAGTTCTGGCGACGCTCAAGTCGGCGGACGAGGCCGCGGTGGAACCACTGCTGGCCGGCCTCGCCGCGGGTTGGCCCATCGACCGAAAGCCGGTTCTCGACGACGCGGCCCAAGCCGACTTCGTCGCGTTGGCCGGCAAGCTGCCGCAAAGCAGCCTGCTGCAACTGGCCGCGTTGGCCAAGCGCTGGGGCCAGGACAAGAAAATGGGGACGCTGACCGGCAATCTGCGCGCGGCCGCGCTCAAGCGCGTCGCCGACGGCTCGTTGCCGGATGCGACCCGGTTGACGGCGGCCCACGACCTAATCAGTCTCGGCGGGGACGAGCAAACGCTGAACGCCGTGCTGGATCAGATAACCCCACAAGCGGGTCCGGCGCTGACGGCGGGTTTGTTCGATGTGCTGGCTGACAGCACCTCGGAGGCGGTCGGTCCGGCCGTCGTGAAGCGATGGCCGCAGCTGACGCCCGCCGGACGGGCCGAAGCGGTGGACCTGCTGCTCAAGCGGCCGGCCTGGGCCGTCGCGCTGCTCGACGCCGTGGACAAGGGCGGCGTGGACCGAGCCGATTTAAGCGTCGAGCAGGCGCAGCGACTGAGCCGCTACCCGGACATGGCCGTCTCGGAACGCGCGAAGAAGCTGCTGGCGAGCGGCGGCGGATTGCCCAATGCAGATCGCCAAAAGGTGGTGGACGCGTTCCTGCCGGCGCTGAAGCGGCACGGCGACGCCGCTCGCGGCCGCAAGGTGTTCGAGGAGAATTGCGCCAAGTGCCATCGCCACGGCGACCTCGGCGCCAACATCGGCCCGGACCTGACCGGGATGGCCGTCCGCGAGCGGGCCGACCTGGCCATTGACATTCTCGACCCAAACCGATCCGTGGAAGGGAATTATCGCCAATACACCATCCTGACCAAGGACGGCCGAGTGCTGACGGGCCTGCTGATTTCGGAGACGCAAACGACGGTCGAACTCATGGACAGCCAGGCCAAGAAGCACGACGTGCTCCGGGAAGACATCGACGAGCTGAAAGCGACGAAATTGTCGCTGATGCCGGAAGGCTTCGAGAAGCTGAGCGAGGACGACTTGCTGGCGGTGCTGGAATTTCTCACCGTCCGCGACAAATTCTTCCCGCTGCCCTTGGGCAAGGCGGCGACCATTACAAGCGTGAAGGGCATGTTCATCAGCAAGGACGCCGAGGAGCAGCGCTTGATCTTCGACAAATGGGGTCCGCAAACGGCGTTCGGCGTGCCGTTCCAGGTGATCGACCCGCGCGACGGCGCCGTGCCGAATGTGATCGAGCTGTACGGACCGAACGGCGCTGTTTCCAAGCAGATGCCGAAGTCGGCGACGGTGCCGTGCAACGCCCCGGCCAAGGCGATCCACATGCTCAGCGGCGTCGGCGGCTGGTGCTACCCGTACAGCAAGAAAGGAACGACGTCGATGATCGTCCGGCTGCACTATGCCGACGGCAAGATCGAGGATCATCCGCTGCTGAACGGCGTGCAAATGGCCGATTACATCCGCGTCGTGGACGTGCCGGAGTCGCAGCTGGCATTCAAGTTGCGGGGCCAGCAGATTCGTTACCTCTCCATCAAGCCGGAACGGACGGATAAGATCGAATCCATCGAGTTCGTCAAGGGAGAGGACGAAACGGCGCCAGTGGTGATGGCGGTGACGGTGGAAAGCCTGCCGTAGGGCTGTGATAAAAACAACCGCGGCCGCGACGAAGCAGGCAAGGTGGAGAGGCCTTGCCGCTTAGTCCCGGCCGCGGTCCGTATTTCATCGCCGTCGATTACTTGTCTGTGGTCGGCGGCGCGGGCTTGTCCTTTGCTGGCGGCGGCGGCGGCTTGCTGGTATCGGGCGGCGCGGGGGGAGGCGGCGTCGCCGGTTTGTCTTTGGCCGGGGGCGTCGGAGGCGGCGTCGGATCGGTCGGATCGCCGGTTTGCAGGGCCTTGAGTGCGGTCTTCTGGTCGGCGGTGAGGATGTTTTCCACGTCCGTATGTTCCGCCTTTTTCAAATCGTCGAGCTGCTGCTGCAAGGCGTCGATCTTGTCCTTGTATGAGGCCTGGACTTTATAGATATCCTGAATCTGCTTATCCGATAATCCCAATTTCTTGTAGTGAGGCGGCAGATGGCCGGTTAGCTTGGTCGCCGGGGGATCGTCCGGCTTCTTGTCGTCGCCCATCAGCCAGCCGCCGGCGAGAACGGCGACGGCGAGGGCAGTTACGCCAACAAACAGTCGTAACTTCATTGCGGCACCTCTCGGTTTGGGATGATAGGAGGATTTAGGACCTCCCCATCCCAGCACTATGCGTCCTCCCCGACTGCAACGCAAGCAAAAAAGGGACAAAAAAACGCGCTAAAGATGCATGTATTCAAATATGTCGATATGTGGAGAGGTTAACGGGCGCCCAACTCGTTCCGCGCCGTCTGGGACCGCCTGGAGCAAGGCCTGGTTCTTGGCCGTTCCGCTGACTACCCTGCGCCGCCAATGGCGGCGCCGCCGGCAGAGCCTGCGAGGGCCGGGGCCGCCTCTCCGCCCAGCATCGCCGTCAGCGCCGGCGGCCCCGCCTTGATCCACTCGCCCCACCATTGCAGAAACCGTTTCCGCTCCTGCGGCAGCCGCCGTTGGTGGAAGCGCAGCAGGCTTTCGACGCCCGCCTGCACTCGCTTCCATTCCGCCATCCACCCGCGCTTCATCCGCCGCCGCAGGTCGCTCAGCCGTTCCTCGGCGACGTGGCTGTCGTTGGCCCTCCCTAATATATCCTGCATCTCCTCCACGCGCGGATACAGCGACTCCCGAAAAGACAGCGAAAAGCAATCCGCGAACACCTCCATAGCGTAGCGCAGCCGCTTGCCCGCGATCCGCACCTGGTGCAGATGGGCGTAATCCTCCAGGTCCCCGGTCGCCGTCCATTCGAACTCGCGCAGCAGCCCTGCCAGCAGCGGGCGCGCCCAGTCCACCAAGTTCGCGTCCGTCGCCATGCCGTCCGCCGCATGAACCGCCGCGGTCGTCTCGCGGCGGAAGGCGTCGAATCCTGCGTGTTCTTCGTTTCCCACTTTCTCCAGCTCCACCTGGGCGGCGGTCCGCTGGCCATAGGCGTAGCCGAAAAGATAATTCAGGCCCGCTTGCTCCTTTTCCGCCTGATTGGGCCGGCGCTCGGCCAGCGCGATCAAGAACACGTCCCAGTCGCGCGCCGCCCCCGCGGCCCGCCGCATTCGCTTCAACCGGTTGCGAGCCGTTTTGTGGATTTTCTTGGGCAAACACAGCTCGAAGATACGGAGCGCGGCGTCGGCTCGCCGCGTCGCCACTCGCAGTTGGTGGACGTTCTCGACGTCTTTGTCCGCTTCTTGCGAGGCCTTGGGCAGGGCCTGAGCCACGGTGTGCAGGCGCAGCGCCAGCACTGTTTCCGCGGCCTGGGCCAGCGGCGTATCAGCCGTCAATCCCTCGATCCATTTTCCATCAGCCATGGTACAGACCGCGTTAGATTTTCATGTGCCGTAAAGCCCGGCGACGCTGGCCGATTGCTCGCGCTTGTTCAGCCACGACGCCACTTCGCGCGTTTCGCCCGCCAGCTTCTCCACCTGCCGCCGTTCCGCCTCCAGCAACGCCGCCACGTCTCCGGGCACTGGGCCGTAGACGCTTTGCAATTCCTGCAGCAACCGCTCCTGGAGACGTGCATGGAACTCGCCGCGAATGGCGGCCCAGCGCAGCGGCAGCAGCAAGGCGATCAGAATGTGCATGACGATCAGCATCGCCAGCAGGACCGCAAACGGCAGCACAAAATCCCACGTATCCAGCGGCGGCGTTTGCGGGCCCCACGCCTTGAACGCCTTGAGCAGGAAAAAGGCGATGGCCGCGACGAACGCAATCGGCGGAACCCAGTTGGCCAGCAACGTCACGCCGGCTTGAACGTAGCGGCGCCAGCCAGTCGGCTCACTGCGCCGTTTCTCCACTTCGTGCAGCACCTCGCTCATCGCCTGAGCGTAGCGCTGCCGCCAATCGCCCTTCGCCACGGACTCCACCGGGTCGGCCAGCACCTTGACGGAGAAGCCTTGCGCGTCGGCCTCCACCAGCAGGCGGTTGGCCAAGGCCTTGCCGCGGCTGTCGAGCTGCTGGTTGCCGGCCACATCGCTGCACGCGCGCGCGAACCGGCTCTCATCCCACCGAGGCGGCGCGGCCACCGCGTCTCGCGTTTTCGGCAAAAACGGAATGCGGTCGCGCACGCCGGCGCCCAGATACTGAATTCGGTTGGCCAGGCGCAAGTATCCTGCCATGATGCCGCGAAAACGGCGCTGCCCCTCCACCGTGAAATGATGCTCAATTTCGGTTTGGTACGGCTCCAGCGTGTTGAGCAGCACCTCGGCCGAGGCAGTCGCCTCTTCCGTGAGCGGAGCGCTCCACGCCTTGCCCGTCCGCTCTGCCGCCTCCGTCAAATCCGGCGGGCTGGCCTCTTGCAGGGCATGCTCCAATTGCGCCAGCAATTGTCCCACGCCGCGAGCCTTGATCGCTTCGATTTCCAAGCGCGTCAGACCCATTTCCAACCATTGCAGGAGGTCTGCAAACTGTTCCCCTTCCGGCAAATCCTTCGGCGTGAGCCGGGCGACCGGAGCCGACGCTGCGCCGTCCGTCGACGGCGGCGTCGCGTCGATCCATGCCTGGGCGCAGGTGCGAAACAGCAGCGGGTTCTCGAAACCCTCGGATTTGAGATCGCGCAGCAGATCTTCATCCGGCCCCAGGCCGCTGCCGGCGCCGTGAATGCACCGGTCCCATTTGTTTAGCACAAACGCGAAAGCCCGGCGTTTGCGCTGGTGCAGGAACAGCTGCCATCCGATGTCGTCGTGGTATTTTTCCTGGGAACCGACGTACAGCACGACGTCGGCAACAGGCAGAACGTGATGCAGCTTTTCCCGGTTGGCTAGGTCGTTGCTGTCGAGGTCGGGCGTATCGACGATCACCTTTTGGGCTAGCGTGGCTCGGTCGTGCGGCACCAGCCGGCACTGGCGCAGCGCGGCGTCGAGCCGGTCCGGCCTCACTGACTCGTGGTAATAGACGACGGGGTCGCGCGTGGTGGGCCGGGTGAACGAGGCGCGGGCGACGGCGCCGCCGGCAAGGGCGTTCATCAGCGACGACTTGCCGACTCCGGTTCCTCCCATAAGGACGACGCTGAGCAATGGGCGATCCATTTCCAGCGAATCGGCCTGCCGCTTCAGGTCGGCGGCCATGCCTTCCAGCGCCGCCCTCGCGATCGTGGATAGGGGGAAGCGCCGCGGCCCATCCAGCCACGCCCGCAGCCCCCGCTCCAGGTTGCGCAGCGCAGGGGAGAGCGTGCGGAGCAGCGGGGCTTCCGGCGGCGGCGATGAGGGCGTCTCTTGATCGGTCATGAACGCTCCCCTAACTCTTCAAAGCCCGCACCCGCGTATCGAGCTGCTGCACCAGGCCGGGTATGCGGCCCAAAGCCTGCTGCAAGCGCTCGAACGACGAACCGCCGGTGGCCGGCCATTTCGTCAGCCACTCCGCCATCGGCTCCGACAGATGCTGCTTGAGCAGTTGCTGCTGCCGGCTGCGCGCCTTTTCGCGCTGCGCGTCCACCACGCCCCAGCCGAGCAACTCGACGAGCTGATGCGTCAGCGAAGCGACGAGCGGGGCGATGATGAAATCCTGCCAGCCAATGCCGCCGGCCAGGATCGATCCGGACACGGCCGCCACGTCCAGGGCGAACTTGCCGCCGCGCAGAGCGTACAGCGCCACCGGTCGCTTTTGCAGCTGTTCGTAGATGTCGCGTGCTGTGCGATCCACCTCCTCAGCCTCGCAGGACTGAAACGTCCGCATCGACTGCTGGAACCGGTCGCGAGCCTGCTCGGTAAGGCCGCCGGAGTGAAACGCCTGCGACAGATGCGCCCAGAGTGGGTGCGATTCGGCGCGGCGGGCCGTTTCTTTTCGCAGACCGTCAATCCAGCCATTGTAGGCGTCTTCCAGCACCGGCTGCTCCGCCCGGCTGATCGCCTCCGGCCGGCTCAGCATGCGCATCAGCAACCCCCGCACCAGACGATAGGGCGTCCGCAGCACCCACAACGCTCCGCTCAAAATGCGGCCGAAGGCCGGCAATTCCAGCAGTTCCATGAGCCGCACCAGCGCTTCGTCGAAACCGCGGAATTTCTCGCTGTTGAGGTATTCGCGGTTATAGCGGCCGACGAACTCGTTGCGGCCGGTCTGCACCATCGCCTGCCAGCCTTCCAGCGCGTCGAGGTCGGTCCGGGCCACGCTCAGCAGGTCGTTCAGCCCCTGAACCAGATAGCGATCGGCGCAAAAAACGCTGCGGCGGCGGGCGGTCGCCGGCGGATTACCCAGGACAGCCACCTGGTTAAGGATCGGAATTCGGTACTTCCCGGCCTGGCGAGCGGGGTCGGCGAGCTGGTCCGGCGTTAGAAAGGGAATGGCGTAGCAGCCGACGACCCCGTGCGGCAACCGCGACACGACTTCCTGCTGGAAATGTGCGATGAGCGGCGCCGCGTCGGCCTCGCGCATCTTGGTCAGCACAATGACGACCGCCTTGCCGGCTTCCAGGATTAACTTGAGAAAGCGGGTCGGCACTTCGTCGTTGTAGCGCTCGTCGGAGGCGACGAAGACGATGACGTCGGCGAGGGCGGCCGCTTCGAGGAGGCGCGGGATGTAGCCGGCCGCGGCCCACGTCGTCATGTCGGGGCAATCCCAGACGACGAAGTCTTTGAGGAGGTCGTAGGTCGTCGGATCGGCGGGGACGCGGCGGACCTGATAGACGTCCTCGTCGAGACTGGCCGGCGCCGGATTGGTGAGCCGCTGCAAAGGGCCGAGGAAGCCGACATGCCCCGCCCAGGACAGGGCGCCGGTTGCATTGGTGTAAGCGATGGGATGCCGCGTGAATCCGGCCTGCGGATTGGACTCGGCGGCCTGGGCGCCGCTAAGGAGGTTCGCCACGGTGCTTTTGCCCGCCCCCGCGCCGCCCATGACCACGACGTGCAGCGGCGTCGGCGGCTGATCGTCGATGGCGGGGCCGATGCAGTTCCGTACCAGCCCGGCGGCCAGGCGCAGGCGCACCGCGGCCGTGGCCTGATCCGGCCGATGACGGCAGTGGTCCTCCAGCCAGCCGAGGTCGTCGCCCAGCTGCCCAATTAGCGCACGGGCGGACAGTGGTTCCATTTTGCACGGAGCCTTTCGGTCGAATGTCTCACCGCGGAGAACGCGGAGAGCGCGGAGAGAAGAAAAATCGGGAACACCCAATCGTGTGGTCGCGGAATATCCATTCTGCCTTTCCGTCTTCTCTCCGCGCTCTCTGCGTTCTCCGCGGTGAATTGCTTGAATTCTAGCGAAAGGAGTTCAAGATCGGAATGCCGTCCGGGCGGGCTGACCAGGGGGTCGATCAAGTCGGAACGCATCCACCGGCATAGACGGCTCACGGCCTAGCAGCAGATCGGTTATGACCTGAGCCGTTCCCGGCGACAGCTGGATGCCGGCGCGGAAGTGGCCGGCTGCAACGAAGAGATTTGCCAGGTCCGGCGCCGGCCCGATGAAGGGCAATCCATCCGGGCTTCCCGGTCGCAGCCCTGCCCAGCAGCGCTCCACCGCCGCCCCCTCCAGCGACGGCACCATCTCGGCGGCGAAGGCTAGCAGTCCCGCGACGGCGGCGGCGGTCGGCCGGGCGTCGAAGCCGGCGTCTTCCTCCGTGGAACCGACCAGCACCGGGCCGTCGGGCCGCGGCACGAGATAACGCTTGCCCCGGAGGATCACGGGCCGCGGTTGGGCTTGGTCGGTCTGGAGCAGGGCGATCTGGCCGCGAACGGGGCGGACCCCGAGCCGAACGCCGACCGATTCCAGCAGGCCCTCGGTCCACGCCCCGGCCGCCGCAACGAACTGCCCGGCCGAAAGCGGTCCCTGCTCCGTCTGCACAGCGTCGATACGTCGGCCGGAACGGACAAAGCCGGACGCTGCCCGTCGGGGATGCAGCCGGACCCCCTCCGCCTCGCAGGCGGCGATGAGGGCCTTGAGGTGGCGCGGGTTGCGAACCTGAGCCATGCCCGGCAGGAACCAAGCGCGGGGCAGGGCAGGGGAGAGGAGCGGTTCGACGGCCCGCAGCGCCCCGCCCTCCAGCTCGCGGAAGGCGATGCCCTCGTCGCGCCAGTGTTCCAGGGGGAGAGCGTGTTCGGGGTCGTCCAGCTCCAGGCCGCCGCAGACGAAGTAGCCGTTGTCGGTGCCGGTGCGCTCCCGAAGGCGGCGCGACAGTTCCGGATACATGGCGGAGCTACACGCACGGAGACGGTCGATCGGCGTGCGTGCGGGCCGTTCGCCGGCGGGCGGGATGATGCCGGCGCCGGCCCACGACGCCTCACGGCCGAGATCGCCCTTGTCGATGAGGGAGACGCGGACGCCTTCCCGCGCCAGGAAATACGCCGTGGTGAGGCCGATGACGCCGCCGCCAAGGATCAACACGTCCGTATGGTCTGCCATGCGGTTGTTATAGGGATGACGGCGGCGAGCCGTTCAAGTGCGGCCTTGTTTGATTCACTTAGGCCGGATAGCCTGGAGACGAAGGTTGAGGCGAAACCGGGGCTTTAGGCCATGACCGCTCCGCAGACACGCGCCGCGCTTGGAGGGATGACCAGCGGCCCAATTCCACCGCTAGGTCACGGCGAGCGGTTGACGCGCGCGGAGTTTGAGCGTCGTTATGACGCGATGCCACATCTAAGAAAGGCGGATTTGATTGACGGCGTCGTTTACATCCCGCCGCCGGCGCCTGCGCGAGGCCACAGGGAACCTCACGCCCATCTGGTCGCCTGTTTGGGGATGTGCGGAGCCTTCACGCCGGGCGTGGAAGTTGGCCTCAGCAGTTCTATCCGATTGGGCGCCGACAGCATGCCGCAACCGGACGCGCTCATGCGTATCCGGCGGGAGCGTGGAGGCCGCAGCTGCATCAGCGCCGACGATTACGTGGAGGGCGGCCCGGAGTTGGTCGCCGAAGTGGCCGCCAGCGGCACCATGTCTGTGGACACCGGGCTGAAGCTGGAGCTGTACCAACGCTACGGCGTTCAGGAGTACATCGTCTGGCGCGTGCCGAACCGGGAGATCGACTGGTTCGTGCGGCGCGGGGGATGGTTCACGCCCCTGGCTGCGGACGCCGCCGGCGTGTTCCGCAGCGAGATATTTCCCGGCCTGTGGCTGGATGCGGCGGCCCTGGTCGGCGGGGACATGGGCCGAGTCAATGCCGTGCTCCAGCAAGGCCTGGCCAGCTCCGAACATGCGGATTTCGTCGCACGACTGGCTCAGGCAGTCCGGACCACATGAAAGAAAAGGGGACGCCATGCAGCTGGAAGATTACTTCGATTTCCAGGCGCCGAACGACATCCGCATCAAGAATCACCGAATTGGGATCGAGATGATCCTCCTC
>DATKHW010000797.1:0-14085 GCA_035546275.1 Gemmataceae bacterium | reverse complement strand
GAAAGAGCCGAAGGTCCTCATGGACGCGGCCGGCATGTTCATGATCCAGCCGTCGCCGGACAACAAGAAGGCCGTAGTCCGTTGCTCCAAGTCGCTGGACGCGATCTTCACGACGTCGCACCCGCGCGAGGATCTGTTCTTCGTGATCGACGGCGCCGGCGATGTGACCGACACGATCGACGTGGCCCAGTGAAAAGCGGACGAAAAAGAGCCTGAGATGGCGAAAGCCTTACAGGGCGCCTACGGGTGCTTCAGACGGGGCAGCTGCCGATTCGCGAGGAGCTGAACGGCGTTTCGTTGCTGCGCAAGGGGATGAGCGGCTTCACGGCGGTCGAAGCGATGGAGCACCGGACCGGCCGGCCGAAACGGACGGCGTCGAATTCGGCGTTCTTGGAGGTCGCCTGACAAGGCAATCGTCTTGACAATTGCAGCGGTCCCCGCGTCCGGGTATGCTCATCCCATCGCCCGACAACCCGCACCCGATTCCACTATCCGGAGGCCGCTCATGTCCCGCACGCCGTTGCCGTCCCGCCGTCAGTTCGTCCATGCCCTCGCCGGCGCCGCCGCCGGACCGTTGCTGCTCACCTCGACCTCGCCCCTGCGCGCCGCGCCGAGCGATCGCATCAACCTCGGCTTCATCGGCGTCGGCACCCAGGGCGGCGGACACGTCGGCGGCTTCCTCGGCGCCGGCGACGTTCAGATCGTCGCGATCTGCGACGTCGTCAAGGACCTGCGCGAGTTCCACGGCAAGCGCGTGGAGGAGCACTACGCCAAGGACAACAAGGACGGCCAGTACAAAGGCTGCAAGCTGTACAGCGATTTCCGCGAGCTGCTTCAGCATGACGGCCTCGACGCCGTCCTCATCGCCACCCCCGACCACTGGCACGCCATTCCGTGCATCGAGGCCGCCAGGGCGAAGAAGGACGTCTACTGCGAAAAGCCGCTCACGCACAGCATCGTTCAGGGCCGCAAGATCGTGGAAGCGGTAACGCGGAACAAGGTCGTCTTCCAGACCGGCAGCCAGCAGCGCAGCGAGTTCGGCGGGTACTTCCGCAAGGCGGTGGAGTACGTCCGCAGCGGCCGCATCGGCAAGCTCAAGACCATCAACATCGGCGACGGCGTCGGCGACCCCCCGGTCGCCTGCGACCTGCCGGAGCAACCCACGCCGGAAGGGACGGACTGGGACACGTGGCTCGGGCCGGCCCCCCGGCGCGGCTATCATGCCGACCTGTGTCCCACCGCGGTCAAGCGCGGCTTTCCGGTCTGGCGGCGCTACCTCGAATACGGGGGCGGCTACCTCGCCGACATGGGCGCGCACCATTTCGACATCGCCCAGTGGGCGCTCGACATGGACGGGAGCGGGCCGGTGAAAGTGGCGCCGCCCGAAGATCCCGAGGCGAAGCGCGGCCTCCGCTTCGTCTACGGCAACGGCGTCGAGATGATTCACGCCGCCGGCGGGACGCCCGATTGCAGCTTCGTCGGGTCCGACGGCGTCATCAACGCCACGCGCCAGGGCATCAGCAGCAACCCGGAAAGCATTTTCAAGGAGCCGCTCGGCGAAAAGGACTATCACGTCTACCCGTCGAGCAACCACCATGCCAACTGGATCGAGTGCATCAAGAACCGCAAGGAGACGATCTGCCCCGCGGAAGTCGGCCACCGGTCCGCGACGATCTGCCACCTGGCCAACATCGGCTACCGACTTCGCCGCAACCTCGCCTGGGACCCCGAAAAGGAACAGTTCGTCAAGGACGACGAAGCGAACAAGCTGCTGGACCACGCCATGCGCGACCCGTGGAAACTGTGATCCTGGGCTGAGGATCAAGAGCGCCGTTTACGTTCATCCGGACGCGGCGCACGAACGGCGCGTTCGGCGGTCTACGTTAGACCGCGTCCCATCCGGCCTTTCTTGTGGAGGCGATCATGAAGGCGATTCTCCCGGCGGCGTTGGTTCTCGTGGTCTGCGGCCTGGCGCGCGCGGCGGAAGCCGACCCGGTCGGCACGTGGAAGTGCGAATATGAGATCGGCGGCCAGAAGCGAACGCCCACGTTGGTGATCAAGAAGGACGGGGACAAACTCGTGGGGACGATGAGCTGGCCCGACCAGAAGGATACGATGGTCAAGGACCTGAAGTTCAAGGACGGCGCCCTGACGTTCTCCGTCGAGCGGCAGTTCATGGACAACAAGATTACCTGCGAGTACAAGCTGACGTTTGACGGGGACAAGTTCAAGGGGAAGGGCGCGGCGGAGTTCGGGGGCGAGAAGAGTGAATGGGACATTACGGGGACGCGGGAAAAGACGGACAAGTAGCGGCTGACAAAGCAAGCGAGTGAAAACGAATGGGACGGTCCACCCGTCAATCCCAAGCCCGCTGCCGGGGCCGTCCCGGACGCCCCGGCCGCGCCCTGACCGGGAGGGCGATGACCAACAAATGGGAGAGAATTCTGATGCGGCGCAGGGCACTGGCGGCGGCGCGCCGCCACCACCGCGTCCGCAGCGACAGCAAGTCGGGCGTCAAGGGCGTTCGGCCCAACCCGGATGGCCGCACCTGGATCGCCTACACCTATCTACACGGCCACTGTTACCCGATCGGCACCTACTATTCGCATGAGGCGGCCGTCGCGGCTTACGAACAGGAACAGAGGAAGGAGAATCCCGACCTGAATTCGGCGCCGGCGCGGGTCGAGCGGCCGGCCGAAACGGCGGCCGTTCAGCGAGGCGACCCGGACGCGGGTTGATCGGTCGGGCTCGCACGGCCGGGAGACCGTCTAGCAACGCGGGCAGGCGGCTCTGGTGATGCTGCTTTTTGGTTGCGTAGGCTGGCGCGGCGACTGATAATCCGACGGGGTCGCCACTTTCGCCCATGTCCGGCCGTTGTTGAAGGAGCCTGCTCATGTCATCGCGCCGCATCCTGTTTATGTGCTGCCTCGTTGCCGCTCTGACGGCCAGCACCGCCGGGGCGGAGCCTCCCGAGCCGAAGGACGGCCCGCTGGGGATGAAGTTCGTGCCCCTGCCAAAGGGGACGTTCTACATGGGCTGGTGGGGCGGCGACAAGAAGGGCGTGAAGACGGAGATCAAGGAGGACTTCGAGATCGCGATCTACACGGTGACACAGGAGCGGTGGCAGGCCGTCATGGGCAAGAATCCGAGCTGGTTCTCCCGCGACGGCGGGGGGAAAGACAAGGTCAAGGACATCAAGGATGAGGACCTGAAGCAATTCCCGGTGGAGGATGTGTCGTGGGACGAGGCGCAGGAGTTCATCAGGAAGCTGAACGAGAAGGAGCGCGGGAATGGCTACTTGTACCGCTTGCCGTTGGAGGCGGAATGGGAATATGCCTGTCGGGGCGGGGCCACTTCTGAGGAAGAGTGTTCATACAACTTCTACTTCGACAAACCGACCAACGACCTGTCCTCCGAGCAAGCGAACTTCGACGGCAGGTTTCCCGCAGGCAAGGGAGACAAGGGGCCGAACCTGGGTCGGCCGACGAAGGTGGGATCGTATGCGCCGAACAAGCTGGGTCTGTACGACATGCACGGCAATGTGTGGCAACGGTGCGAGGACCTGAACTATCCGAACAGCTCGGACCGGGTGTACCGGGGCGGCGGCTGGGACTACTACGGCTCCGTCTGCCGGGCGGCGTACCGCAGCGGGGACGCGCCGGCTGACCGGCTCAGCAGCATCGGCGTCCGACTTGTCCGAGTCCCCGTCCGGTAGCGAGTCAGGCGAGCAGGAGCGAACGGCGGCGCAGCCCGGAGCGGAGGCCAGCGGGCGGAGTCGGAGCGAGCGGAGACGTAGGCCGCTGTGCCGCAGCGCCACGTTTGGCTGCGACCGCTGGCAGTTACCTACGTCCCGTTTATTCGCCTTGAACGGGTGCTTGAAGCGGACGACCCACAAGCTCGACCGGCGATGTGACGATGAAGTCTGCCCCCATACCCGCAGTCTATTTCCCCGGCCGGACGTGCAGGAAGCAGCACCCTTCGCCGCCAGGCTTGTAGGTGTCGGCGTGGAACGAAAACCCGGCCGCCTCGAACAGCCCGCCGTCCACCCGCGCCGCGATCCGGCAGAGCGTCGCGGTCTCGTCCTCGCTCAGGCCGGCGTCCAGCCCTGCCTGCTTGAGCGGGCAGCGGTGGAACTTGACGTCCAAACGAGCCTGGAATGATGCGGCCAGGCGACCCTTCCTTTGCCCCGCGCAAGCATTCCGCCGTCCGACGTTCTTCTTGCGACGCTACTCGCGAGCCGCCGACAGAAAAGAAAGCGTCCTGCGGCTGTCCACTCCTACCACCAGGCGATCCTGAAGCGAGGCTGCCATGCCAAAGTCCCTGCGCCGAATCGGTTGGTCTATCGCCCTTTTGGCTCTGCTCGGTCTCATCTTGCCGACCGCTGCTCTGGCCGCCAGCCATAATCCGGGCCGCGGCGGCGCGTCCTCGGGCCGCTCGCAGGCCGTCCACGTCCGCCAAGGCCGGACGCGTCCCGACGCTCACGTCGGCCGTGAAGTTGCAGCGCGTCGTCGCGATCAGAGCGGCCCCTTAAGTTACAACGCCTATTGGAAGGCCGCTATGTCTCCCAATCCGCCTCGCCCGAATCAGAATTACAACCGCTACTGGGAGAAAATGCAGGCCTGGCAAGAGAATCAGTGGCGGCGCAACTAGCGGCCGCGCACTCGGCGTCGCCGGCCGGGCCGTCAAGCGGCGTTGGGGATCGGCGGGCAAGGTGCGTTCCGGTCGTGTCGGGCCGTCTTGCCGTCCCCTGCGATGGTCGTCTGGAAGGATTGAACGGCGCCGTCGGCAATGACGCCGGAGGCGGGCGACAGGCGCCGCCGCGGGGATTGCGCGCATCGTCGGCCGATTGCCCAGGACAACGGCTGAACCAGTTGACGTCTTTCGATCGGTGTGAACTGCATAAGGAGTCGCCGTGCGTAACCGTTACGCACCCGCCGCCGCAAGCGAAGAATTGCTTCACGGAAAGGAAGCTACCGGCCCCAAGTCTCAGCGTCGCGAAACGCCCATCCAATTGCGCCTTGACGTGCAAAGCGTTGACGGGCCTAGCCAGGGTAATCGCGGCGGGCGATCCGATTGCCGCTTGCGGAGGCCGTCGGCGAACGTGGGTAATCGCTTGACCTCCGCCGCCGGCAGGGGAGAATAGGGCCGTGGCGGCGATGGCCCCGGAGCGGAAGCTCCGTCGTTGCACGGACGCCGCCCCGCTGGCGATGACAGCCGGGCCTTCGGGCCAGCGATCCCATCGCCTTTCTCACACTCGTCGGGAGGCGTCATATGACTTGGCAGCGTTCGATGCGATGGCTGGCGGCCTGCATGATGGTGCTGGCGTGCGCCGCGCTGGTGCGCGCGGAGGACCCGTTCCGGCCGAGGTCCGTGTGGGTCAACGACGACAAGGGTTTGTCCCTGAAGGTGATCGAGCGGGACGGCCGGTCGTTCCGGGCGCGGTTCACCATCGGCGACGGGATCGAGCGGGTGGTCAGCGGCACGGTCAAGAACGGCAGGGTCGATTGGCTGTCGGACGACGTGGAGGCCGTTCGGGGCGGCGTCGGCGGCGACAACCACGGGGTTATCGTCGATGACGAAACGATCGTGTTCGTCTGGATAGACGGCGACGGCAAAAATGGCTCGTTCACCCTCCACCGGCGCTAGCGAATCAGGCGCCGGGTTCCAAACCGCCCGGCCCCACGCCGCGGGGCCGGGCAGCGGCGCGACTGCGACCTGGGTGAGCGTGGCGCTGCGGGTAGGAACGGGACGGCGGATAGATAGACCCATCGAAAGTTGCCGCGCCAATCGGGGCGGCGTCTTACGGTCGCCGATGCTGCGACTGGAGCGCTTTCAGGAACGCCGCGACCTCCGCCAGTGCGGCCTCCCAGTTCTGCTGTTCCGTCCGGCCCGACGACTTTCGCGGTTTGAAGCTGTGGTCGCCGTCCATCATCCACGCGACCTTCACCGCTTTCGACAGCCTGTACCGGGCGACCTCGTCCCTCGCGCCGAACGGATCGCGCTCGCCCTGCACGATCAGCGTCGGCGTCTTGATCGTCCCCAGGTGCTCGACGCGCAGCCGATCCGGCTTCCCGGTCGGATGGAACGGGTAGCCCAAGCAGACCAAACCGGCGACGCCAGCCTCGTCGGCAACGAGGCTCGCGATGCGGCCGCCCAGCGACTTGCCGCCGATGACCAGGCGTTCGTGCCCCAGCACGTTCACGACTTGCAGCCACGTCTCCCGCAGCACCGGCTCTCGGTCCGGCGGCCTCGGTGTGCCGGAACACCGTTTGGACGCCATGTACGGGAACTCGAAGCGGACGACTCGATAGCCGCGCTTGCCGAGCCCTTCTGCGAAGTAACACATGAACTGCGAATCCATGCCCGCGCCAGCACCGTGAGCCAATGCGATCGTCGTCGGGGCGTCGGCGGGGCCGTCGAACAGGAATTCGGGATCGGCGGGCAAGGCGAGTTTCCTCCGCGTCGGTCGTCGCGTCGCTCCCAGCGATTGTAGTCTGGCAGGGCTGAACGCGGCCGTCGATAATGACCGCGGACAGTGGAGGACCAGCAATGGCTGAACCGCATCGGTCGAACACCGCCCGCAGCCTCTGCGCGACGTGCGCCTTCCTGCGGGAGGTCGTGACGCCCAAGGGCTCGCGCTTCCTGCTGTGCCGGCTGTCGCGGTCCGACCCGGCCTTCCCGAAGTACCCGCCCCAGCCGGTCGTGCGATGCGACGGCTACCAGGTCGGAGGAGCGGACTACAAGGACGCGAAACGGGCAAACGACGGCTGAACGAGATGTCTGCCGGCCCTTCAACCCGTCGTCATCGTGGGCCTGCAAACCGTTGACATGTCGTGCCACGGTAGTCGGAACTTGTGAATCCGCGGCCGCTTGCCGGAGCGTCTGTCTGCTCGCCAGGCGGGCGTTCGCGGCCGGAAGACGATTGCGGTCTCTCACCGCAATCGCATCAAGCGGTCCCACTCGACGGCGCCCTGGAAGGGTTAAACGTGGCGGCCGATAATGCCTGGGGAGAAGCTAGTGGAGCGCGGACGTTGGCTGAACCGGATCGCCGGAGGATCGCCGCCGGCCGGCCCGCGACGCGATCGGTTCCGCCGCCGGCGCCGCTTCCGTCGGGATCCGAACGCCTACCTGAGAATGCTGGAGGAGAAGATGCGCCAGTCAGGCTTGCCAGTGTAGAAAAAAGGAGCTTGGGGGAGCCCTGAAAGGAGCCTGGGTTCACCGCAGGTCCTCACCTGGGTGATGCGGGCGTCTCCAGGAGCAATCGTTCCGGGCCGAACATGTGGCCTTGCGGCGGATCCTTCCTGTAGACCAGTTCCCAGTCCGCCCCAAAGTTGCGCGCCTCATACTCGGATGGTGGTCTGTCCGGCGCACCGAGCACGACCACCAACTTGAGGCGACTGAGGACCTTGTGGTCCAACGCGCGCAGAATCCACCACACGTTATACCCGCCGCCCGAAAATCCGTAGAGTCCGGTAATCGAATCGTCCCCTGCGAGCGTCGTCAACGCCAACAAGGTTTGCGGGCTGGTGGCGCGCGTTTTGCCGGGACTGCGATCAGGATCGCCTGAGATGTCCAGCACGATCCCTTGAAAGCCTTTGCGCCTGGCGTATTCCACCGCCGACTGCTCGTGTAGCGCCCCCTTGTCGTAGTTGTGCGGCTTCCCGCTCTCGTCCGGATAGTTCGGCCCGCTATTGCCCCGCAAGATCAGCATCTTCGGCATGCTCGCCTCCGCTCGCTTCGTTGTCTTAATCTCGAACGTTACCGGCGGCAGACGGTACGGAGATGATGGTCCCGCGCCGCGCCGCGCCCGTCAAGCCCCCTCTCCTACGATCACCCAAGTCCTACTCCCGCGGTCGGAGCCCGCATCAGGGCTTGCGCCGCCAGCTTCTACAAGCCACCAAGGGCCGATCCTTCCGCATCGGCCTTGCGCTCGGCCGGAAGTGGTTGGTTCAACCCAAGAACACCATCCCACCGAGAAACCGTCAGGCCCTAGATCAACAACCCCGCCCGCCAGCAACTACAGCTCTTTTCCGCCCGCCTCGGCCGGATCGCCGCCGGCCTAACCGCGACGCGATCGGTTCCGCCGGTGCCAGGCGCGGTTGCGCTACCGCTGGCCGTGATTGTCGCACGGGTGGGGCGGCGTCGCGCGGCGCAAGAGGACGCCGCGCATACGCTGAAGAGCCACGAGTTCATCATGGCCGATTAGAGTGGTCTCGCGCTTTCACCATGAGCGTTCAGCCAGGGTTAGCTCGACGGGCCCATTCTCGGCGCTTTGTTGGCGGTCCTGGTGGCAGGCTTTTTCGCTGCCCGTTTGACCGGCTTCCTCGCCGACTTCCCAATGCCCATCGCCTTCGGCCGCGCGTGCCGCGGCTGGTAAACCCCAAGGCGCCCGCCGCCTGGCAGCATTAAGTGCGTAAGCAAGCCCCAGCCTTGGTTCCGCACCGGCCCGCAAGCGACGTCGCTTCTCTTCATCTCGGCAACGAAAGCCTCGACGTCGTCGCACATCAAATAGAATTCGTGGACATCGTTCTCGCCGGACGGATGAACGGCGACTTCCGCAGGCGGCAAGCCGAAGATCAGCCACCCGTCGCCGACATCGACGTGCGTCAGCTTGAGCACGTCACAGAGGAAGGCCCGGTCAGCATCAGGGTTAGTGCTATAGATGATCGAGTGCGCGCCGATGATCATAGCCGCTTTACCTCTTGTGTCTCGCCAGGGCGCAGGATTTGCCCCATATGCAGCAGCTTGCCGACAGAGGACAGACCCTTCTTGGCGCCAGGCGGCCCTCGCGATCGGTCGGCTGGAGCAGGACCGCCTTTTCCCAACGCCGGCCGCCACGCCTGCCCTCAACCCTTCTCGCCCATCTCTCCCCGCACCGCCTGTGGCGCCTTCTTCACCTGACCCTCGTTGAAGCCGAGGCGCAGCAACAGGGCGATGGTCGCCTCCGGCTTCGCCTTGATGCCGAACTCCCGGTTGACCTTCAGGACGGCCGGTGCCAGCTCCTTGCTCCAGGCCGGCAGCTTGAGCGCCCGCCGCCTTATCTTCTCCCGCGGCTTGCGGATGAGGCGCATGGCGGCGGACAGGGAAGGGCCGGGCTTCTCCTCGTCGCCGGAAATCATGCGTGATTTTTTCGCCTCGACCTCCTGCCAGTGCTTGGCGATCTGCATGTACCGCTGGGCGCTGGGGTAGCTGAACGGCATGTGCTTCACGACCCACTGGCGCCACTCGCCGCGGCTCGGCTTCAGGTGCTGCTTGATCCCGCGCAGGTTCTCGCCGGCCTCGCGGCATTTCTCCAGGAAGTCGCCGTGGCGCTGCTCGGCGGCCTTGTGGGCCTGCTTCACGGCCGCCACAAGGGCGGCGAGGTCTACATGCTGGCGGACTTCGGCGGCGGGCTTCTCGATCTTCATTCATCGCTCCCGTCTACGGCCGAGATTTCGGCGCCAGGACCTTGAACGGGCGATTTTTACGCCGACGAATGTTTATTCTGTGCGACTGGGCAAGGCAAGTGAGCGAAACGGCTGCCTGCCGCCCGTCCATGCTTGCAGTCGGCCCACCGTCGGCGTAGAGTGATGCGCAGTTGATGCAGGCCGGAGGCGGCTCCCGATGGACTGGGCCGATGCAGCTCTCATCGCAGAACCTTTTCACCTTCGGCAAGCCGTCCGCCGCGATGTAGCGAGCGGCACTCTTTTCGACCACTCGCTTCCTTGAAACACCCCGACCAGCGGCGAGGCTTGGCGGCCCGCCATGCATGAAAGGATCCGCATGTGAGCGATGACAAGGACGAGCAACGATCAGAAGCAGATGCGGAACTGGAACGACAAATCCGCAAGGGGCGGAAGTTCACTGTGGCCGAGGCCATCGGACGGATGGCAGGGCCGGGAGCCATGAAAGGCGTGTCACCCGTGACGCGGAAAGAGCAGGCTGCGGTTGAGATTCAGAATTGGTTAAGACTGCACATGCCGGCCGCTCAGGGAGAACTGGAAGTCGTGTTGCTCCGGCGCATAAAGGGGAGCGAGCTTCTGCTCCATAATCATGAGCAACCGCTCCGGATAGTGGCCACTGCCTGCCAGCGGGTTCTCGATTCGGACTACCTTCTGAAAGAACTGGTTCACGAAGCGGATGTCGAATGGGGACAAGTACACGGCGAGAGGCCGTACTTCGAGCAAGAGGGAGTGCCGCCCCACCCCGACGATCCCTACACGTTCGAGTCGGTTCGCAAAACGCTGGCCGGGCTTGCCGAGCTACTGGCCGGTGGAGAGCAATAAGAGCGCCGGCCGGACCGCTTTTTCAGGTGTAGAAGTGGATTCAGCAAGGTATCTGGACCGGCCTAGGCAGCCGAGGTCAGGCCGCCTGCTCCAGACACCGCGCGTCGTCATGCCGCGGGTCGTTTACCCACGTCAAGACGGCGTATGCCCGCATCTGCTTGGCGGGGATCGGCCGCAGCACTTCCGTCAGTTCGGCCGACTCCTGCACGCGGCGGTCGATCCAAAGGCCATAGGGCCGCGCGCCGAGGATCAGCGGCATCCGTTTATGGACGGGAAGCACCACCTCGTTCGCCGCTGTGGTCATTGCACCGAGCATGGCGACGCAACGGCTGCCCCGGTCGCCCGTCGAGGGCCGCTGCGGTCACTCCCCGGTGTAAAGTGCATGGGGCGCGCGCACCGTCCGTCGTCCACAGAGGCGAAATGAAGCCGGACATCCTGTCCGTCTTCCCCGTCACAGTGGGCTTCATTCCCACATTTACAGTCAAGAATGCCTGTGCACGAACGCCCGCGCCGGGCCGTCGCGCTGGACGAAGGCAAGCCCCGTGGGCGCCGGCTCGGCGTCGGCCGTCGGCCGCCGACCGCGGCCTCGTCGGCCGCGGACGCCGACGAAGTCCTGCACAGCAGCCGTTTCGGTCCCGTCTGCTTCTCTGTCCTCGGCTGACCGGGACTCAATCTCGCGGGCCTGGCCGAACGGCGCGCCGACCCGCGTGCGAAATTGCCCGCCTTCCACCGCGATCGCACGGCCCGCGCGCCCTTCCGACGAACCGGGCCGCCGCCGGGAAAATCAGGTGCGTCGCAACCCGTCCCGTCCAAAAAGGATGCGTCTCATCGAAAATACTCGGCCGCGGCATGGCAGATGCTAATCCCCCGTTGGCGGCTCAGCCCGGCGCACTGCCGCGGGACGGCGTTGGATCAACGGGGGCCTCCGGCCGAAGCCGGCGAATCGGAGGGCTGCTGATGTCTCATAACATGATCTCCGTCCTCTGTATTGTGTGCGCCGTCGTGTTCCTGTTCTTCGCCAGGACGGGGTTGTACGCAGTGGTCAGCTACACGGCGGCGACGATCTTCGTCATCGTCGGCGTGGCCTACCTCCATATAGGCAGGCGCGTACGGACTCGCTGACTGGCGGCGCGGTGGCAGGGCGCCGCCCTGCCCGATCAGAACCGCTCCGCGAGGCGGAACAGGTCCGACATAGACACATCCAGCGCCAGCGCGACGCGCTCGATGTTGACGAGACTGACGTTGCGGCCGCCGCGCTCGATATCGCTGAGGTAGGTGCGGTGGATGCCCGCCTTGCCCGCCAGGTCTTCCTGCGTCAGGCCCAGCTCCTCCCGCCGGGCGCGGACGGCGTCGCCGAAGCGCTCGCGGACGTCGGGCCTCGCTTTCCGTTTCTCCATCGCCGCACGGTAGCGGCGCGCATACGATAAGTTACATCGACGATGAGTGACATTCCAGAGACGGCGTGCGGCGGGGGGAGAGTCGTGCGCCGACCCGAAATGCAACGCGAACGGATCGGGCGTCGGCGACTACGCGAGCTTGCCGAGGAGTTGGTCGAGGGGGACGCGCAGCACGCGGGCGATCAGGCGCAGATTGAGAATGGACACGTTCCGCTCGCCCCGCTCGACCGAACCGATGAAGGTGCGGTGCAGCTCGCAACGGCTGGCCAAGTCCGCCTGCGTCCACTGACGGGCCTGGCGGCGTTGCCGCAGGCGGCGTCCCAACTCGCGGAGGAAATGCTGCTCGTCGAGGTTCATAATCCTTGACGAGCATCATGACGTCAGAGAAGATGCGTTTGAGTATCACTGAGCGGAAACCGTTTGAATAGCATCGCCGGCGTGCGTCGCGAGTGCATGCGGCGGCCCAGCCGACGCCAAGATCGACGAGGCTCGTCATGGCGCATGAAGCACAAGCGTCGGGCGACCGTTTCTGGCTGCTGGTCGGCAATACGCCGGACGGCCCCTTCGACGTGGCCACTATCCGTGCCCGCCTCGCGGCCGGGACGGCGACCGGGCAGGCGCTGGCCTGTCCTGTCGGCGGCAAGGCCTGGGTCCCGCTGGCGCAGGTGCCGGGATCGGGCGGTGAAATTGCGATGCAAGGATTGGTTCGACAGCTCTTCCATCCCTTCACCAGCGGCGCGTCGGCCGTAAAGACGCAGGACGATGGGAGTCCGGATACGCCTGCACGATGGCGAGCCGATCAGGCAGACGCTGCGGCTTTTCAAGCAGTTGCTGGCCCGCGCGGGGATGGTCTGGGAACTACAGCGGCATGTGCATGTCGCCGACCCAACCCAGGTCCGCCGGGCCAGGCGATTCCAGAAAAGGTTCAAGTCCCGCCAGGCGACGCTGCTGGCCCAGAAGGCGGGCGATCAGCCCGTCCAGTCCCTCGCGGACGCGACGGAAGCGTTCTGGAAGCGGACGGGGAAGCCGTAAACGCCTCAAGAGAGGCGCGTCCGTCTCCAGCAGAAAGCGCCGCCCAATACGGCGCTGCACTAGACCACAGCGGCATTACAGCGCTCCGGAGTTCAACGGCTCAGCCACCGCCGTGGCAAGTGAGCGACGGCGTTGGGCCATCTTAGGGGAGACCACCATGCGACTTGACAGCCCAAAGCGCAAGGGCCAGAGCAACTACGGTGGATGCGTATGCTTGGTTGCAATTCTCGTCATCGGCATCGGCGCGATCAGTTACTTCGTTGCCAACAACGACAAACCGGGTGGCAGCAACCCGTTCAACATGGTCAAGCCGCCAGTCCCAGTTGTGATTAGCTACCGCGAATCCTCGGTCGGCCAGGGCAAGGTCGCCATCTTCAGCAATCAGACATCGAATCGCCTCACGATAACGGTTGAGTTCCACAACGAACAATTCAACAAGAGCAAAACCGTAACGCTCGACTTGGACCCAAACAGCAAGATGGAAATCGGCTGGCTGGAGGGATGGAAATTCCTTTCGGGCGAGACGATAACTGTGTCGCACCCGGACTGGTCGTCCAAAACGGTTACAGTACCGTAATTGAGAACTCAATCGTGCCGGAGACGGAAATGGGCCGGGTGGCTCCCGGTAGTCGCCTGCGCCTGGCTCCTACAGATCCGTATGTGCGGGATCAACGCATACGGCTCGTCAAGTCAGGGCTTCGCCTATGCGAGGGTACACTGAGTGGACCACCACCGCCGTAACGGATGGTTTCTCCTCTGACGCCGCGAACATTGAAAGGAAGCGCGGACGAAAGGCAGGCGCAAAAGCGTTCGCCGGACCGCTGCGCCTTAGGCAAGGGCAGCGCTTTGCATCTTCTCATGATGGGTTCACAACCGCAAAGAAAAAGGCCGTCGCCCCCGGCACGGCAAGATGCCGCGCCAGAGGGACACCCGGTCGGCCCAGGCGTCATCCCCAGCCGACGCGGCCAAGCCCCCCGTTGGATTACACCAGCGATGCCGGCCGTGTCAGCAAGCGCTTGAGCGCCGCCAGCATCTGCACCGCCGGCGTCGCCGCGAAGCCGCCGACAGCGCCCGACGTGGCGGCGACCCACGGCCCCAGGAAGTAGGCCGCCGCGCCCGCGGCGAGGCTTGCCGAACGCCTATGCCTTGTAGGCAGTCCTGGCGGCCCCTTTTCACGGAAGTCGGTTCAGTGAATCGGCCGCCCGCGCGTCATCCTCGCCGTAATTCTGGCGCTCCGCAAGCTGAAAATCGGGTTCTCCCGCACTCTTGGTGACGACGCACCGACCCTCCACGCGGGCTCGTCGAGCTGAGCCTCTTACGCCGCCCGTAGGACCCTGGCCCGCAGCAGGGCGAACCCGGCCCGGCCGTACATCTGCCGCTTGATCGTCTTC